>JBJSYU010000293.1:0-19227 GCA_046089945.1 Candidatus Methylumidiphilus sp. | reverse complement strand
GTCGCTAACCACGCCTCGTTTCTCGATCCCGCCCTACTCTGGGCTTATCTGCCGGAGGATGTCGCCTTCGGCGTCAACACGCACACGGCGCAATTGTTTTGGGTCAAGCCGCTGCTGCGGTTTGGCCGGGTGCTGACGATGGACCCGGCTAATCCAATGTCGGTGAAGACCCTGACCCACCATTTGCGCGAAAACGGCCGCGCCGTGCTGTTTCCCGAAGGCCGCATCACCGTCACCGGCGCCTTGATGAAAATCTACGACGGCGCCGGGCTGGTGGCCGACAAAGCCAATGCCCCGGTGCTGCCGGTGCGCATCGACGGCGCCCAATTCACGCCGTTTTCGCGTATGCGCGGCCGCCTGCGGCTGCGCTGGTTTCCGCCGATCACCCTCAACATCCTGCCGCCGCGTCGGCTGGAGGTGCCGCCGGACATCAAAGGCGACGAGCGCCGCATGCGCCTAGGCGCGCTGCTGGAAGAGGTCATGAGCGAGATGGTGTTCGCCACCGGCGACCGCGACAAGACCTTGTTCCAAGCCCTGCTCGATGCCCGCAAGATCCACGGCGGCGGCAAGCTGGCGCTGGAAGACATACAGCGCAAGCCATTGACCTACAACGCCTTAGTCACCCGAATCTTCGCGCTCGGCGGCAAGCTGGCGGAACTGTCCGCCGAGGGCGAGGCGGTCGGCGTGCTGCTGCCGACGACGATAGCCTGCGTGGTGGTGTTCTTCGGCCTCAACAGCCGCCGCCGCGTGCCGGCCATGCTCAACCACACCAGCGGCGCACATGTGCTGCTGTCGGTCTGCGCCACCGCGCAAATCAGAACCATCGTCACCTCCCGCCGCTTCATCGAAGCGGCCAAGCTGGAAGGCGACTTGGCGCTATTGCAAGCCAAGCTGCGCGTGGTGTTTTTGGAAGACGTGGCGGCAACGCTGACCCTGCTGGACAAGGCCCGCGCCGCGCTGCAAGGCATCGCCGCCCGCGGCCTGCGCCACAGCGGCGGCGGCGACGCGCCGGCGGTGATCTTGTTCACCTCAGGCTCGGAAGGCGAACCCAAGGGCGTGGTGCTGTCGCATGCCAACCTGCTCGCCAACCGCGACCAGCTCGTCACCAAAATCGACTTCACCGCGCAAGACCGCGTGTTGAACGTGCTGCCGCTGTTCCACTCCTTCGGCCTGACCGCAGGCTCGCTGATGCCCTTGCTGTCCGGCATGTACGGCTTTCTTTATCCGTCGCCGCTGCACTACAAGATCATCCCCGAAGTCGCCTACGACATCAGCGCCACCGTCATGTTCGGCGCCAACACCTTCCTCGCCGCCTACGCCAAACACGCCCACCCCTACGACTTCTACAGCGTCCGGCTGGTGTTCGCCGGCGCCGAAAAGCTGATGGCGGAAACCCGGCAGCTTTGGTCGGACAAGTTCGGCATCCGTGTGTTGGAAGGCTACGGCATGACCGAAGCCAGCCCGGCGGTGGCGGTCAACACCAACATGCACTGCCGCCAAGGCTCCGTCGGCCGGCTGCTGCCCGGCATCCGCAGCCAGATCGAAGCGGTGGACGGCATCAGCGAAGGCGGCAAGCTGCACATCGCCGGGCCGAACGTCATGCTCGGCTACTTGCTGCCGACCCAGCCCGGACAACTGGCCCCGCCGGCCTCGCGCTACGGAAAAGGCTGGTACGACACCGGCGACGTGGTGCGCATCGACCGCGAAGGCTATGTCCACATCCAAGGCCGGGTGAAGCGCTTCGCCAAGATCGGCGGCGAAATGGTGTCGCTGACGGCGGTCGAGGAAATCGCCAGCCGGCTGTGGCCCGGCAGCCTGCACGCCGCGCTCAGCCTGCCCGACCTGCAAAAAGGCGAGCGCATCCTGCTTGCCACCGACCGCCACGACGCCGCCCGCCCCGCCTTCATCGAACACCTGCGCAAGGAAGGCTACAGCGAACTGCACCTGCCGCGCATCATCCATGTGCTGTCGCCGATGCCCATCCTGCCCAGCGGCAAAGTCGATTACCCGGCGGTGCTGGCGCAAATCCGAAGCCTAGGCTAACCCGCCCGCCACCATTGCGCGCCGCCAAACTAGACGGCGGCGCACAGAACCAAGACAATATCCGCTCCCCCATTCCCCATTAACGTCCCGCCTAGAGGAAGTATTCGACTATGTGTTGGAGCGGCGAAGCGTCTGCGGCATGGGCTACAGTCGGCTTTGGCACGGCTAGCTATGTGGCCCTGCATTTCATCCCGCCGAAGATCAAGGGAAAAATCGCTTTCTGGATTGGTAATGCGACACGCATGCCGTGCCGCAATATAGCCGCCGTTTTCCCCGAAAATCCAGAAGCATCATAACCCTGAACCTCCCCAAGGTTATTTAAAGCAATCCTTGCGCCAAACCGCATTGGCTTGCCAGTTGCGCCAAGCCTGTGATACTTTGAAGTGGGCAGGATTCCTGCCTTAAATACCACAAGGGGAGAAGATAATATAACGACCCAGCCACTGGCGCAAGAAACCATCCCACCCGACGAGGCCCAATATATAGCCTCGCTCACCGAACGGCTCAAAGCCAAAATAACCCGCGACAACGCAACCGGCATCATGCGCCGCGACGCCCACCCCAAAATGCACGGCGTGGTGAAGGCGGAATTTACCGTCGAACCCAGCCTGCCCGAAGAATTGCGCGTCGGGATTTTCAAGGAAGCCAAAACCTATCAGGCATGGATTCGCTTTTCCAACCAAAACGGCACCATAGACCCCGACAAGAATGGCGACATCCGTGGCATGGCGATAAAACTGATGGCAGTGCCTGGGGAAAAAGTCTTGGAACCCGAAAAGGACGAGCAAACCCACGACTTCATCCTCATCAGCACAGACCGCTTCGTCACCAAAAATGTCGAAGAATTCGACGGACTAATCAAAGCGCTGGTCGGCGGCCTGCTCGACAAAATCGTCTATTTCCTGACCCATTGGCGGGTGGGCTGGAACCTTTACAAATCGATGGTCAAATTCGCCAACCCGCTGCAAATCCGCTATTTCAGCACCACGCCTTACTTGTTTGGCGCCGCCGCCGTGAAATATTCGGCCATTCCCCACATCGACATCCCTGACCCAATTCCAGACAACCCGGACGACGATTATCTGCGGCTGGCGATGGTCAAGCAGTTGCAGGCCGGCGACGCGGTATTTGACTTTGCCGTGCAATTCCAAACAGACGCCGCCGCGATGCCGATTGAAGACCCCGGCAAAGTCTGGCCGGAAACCCTGTCGCCCTTCCGCAAAGTGGCGACAATCAGGATTATGCGGCAGGAATTCGACACCGAAAAGCACAAAGCATTTGGCAAAAACTTGTCGTTTTCCCCCTGGCATGCGCTGCCTGAGCATAAACCCTTAGGCGGCATCAACCGCGCCAGAAAAGTGGTGTATCGGACGATTTCGCTATTCCGGCACGAATACAACAACGCGCCAAGGCAGGAGCCGGATAGCTGGGAGATTTGATTGGGACAGCGGGTGTCCCCGGCAGGGACACCCGCTTTACAAGACAGGCCTTATGTCGGGTCAATCACGCCTTGGGCGATCATCCTCAGCGCCGTCATGCTCGGCACAAAGAAATAATCCCCGCCCCGCGTTTCCACGAAGCGCGGGATCTTCGCCAGAATATACGGCGCGTCGTCGCTGTTCGGGTCAACTTGCAGCACCGCCTTGCTGGCATACTTCTCATCCGCGCTATGGTTGCCGAGGATGATCTCCTTGTCGTTGCTCGCCCTAAAGTCGTTGCCGTAGTTGATCCACTGCTGTTGCACAAACTCAAACTGGCGTTCAATGTCGGCGTTAATCATCATGATGATAATGCCGTGGTTGCCTTTGTCCGATGTCCGGTCGGTGACACGGCCATACGGCAGGCCACGGCGCAACAAACGCCGCCGATTCGCCAAGGCCCCCGGCGTGTCGAACGCGCCCTTGATGACCTTCAAGGAACCGGGCGGGTCGCCCGGCTCATGGGTCATTTGCAGCGAAGCGCGCGGGTTGATGCGGCGGATATGGGAACTAAACGGACATTTGGCCCCGCTCATATCGTCGTCGTAGGTAAAGCCACTGAGCAAATTATCTTTCTGCTGCTCGTTCGCGGCGGCAAACTCCGCGTCAAACTTGGCTTTAGCGTCCGCGTCAGGCGCTTTGACCAAGGGTGCGCCATTATCCCGCCAGCGGCCGACAAACTTGGCCGCCAACAGCTCTTTGCCACCCGGATACTTTTTGCCTTGCTCGTCCAAATACGCCTCAAACGTCCCGACATTCTCGTGCAGCTTGCGGTACACCATATACGTCCCGTTGCGCGACAGCAAAATCGGCTCCGGGGCGGGTGGATACTCCTTGGCTTCATCAACGTGGCCGAGCAGAAACTCCCCAGTCGCCAGCGGTGCCCACGAGCCGTCTTCCATTTGCTTGCCACGGCCATTAACCCGATTCTCATCATACGGCACGCCTTCGAACACCGGGTCACTAATGCCGTCGGTATAGCCGAAATGCTCTTTCGCCGTGGGGACAAGCTTGTTCGTCTGCGGATCAAGCGCCATGACGATGCTGCCGTCTTGATACTCCAACAATTCGCCATTGTCGCCACGATGCCCGCGCAGTATCACCACGCCCGCCGCGTATTTGTCGATCACTGCCAGCAAAGCCGCGTAGCCCTCCTCCAAAAAATTAGGCAGCTTGGCGTTCAGCGAAATGAAGATATGGATATCTTTCTCGCGCTCCTCGCGGTTGCCGACCCAAATTGGGTCCCAGTTTTCGGGCGAGCTAGGACCGTCGTCGCCTAAGATATCCTTGCGCGCCTTCATGCCGCTGACAAACTCCCGCGAGAAGCCAATCAGCGAAGACCTAGGCAAGCCTAACTCCTTAAGCCCTTGGTAGGTAAACGCGATATTGTAGGTGCAGTGGGGCGCTTTGACTTTGTTCGGCCCCTCCCCCCATTCCACAGCCGTCGTTACCATTTTGGTGATGTCCCCGACGAAATTGCGGCCTAACTCGCTGTCTCTGATATTCAAAAACACGTAGCGCGAAACTGGATAGCCGAAGCGGCCATACGCGCGCAGCACATTCCCCTGTATATCCAGCAAATCTAATTGTTTGGTCATTCTGCGATCCTCCTATATGCGGTATTGCCCGGCCGACCAAGTGGGCGCGGTCAGATTGGACGGTTCGACACGATCAATGAAAGCCTTAAAGTTGGCCCGTAGTTCCGCAGGACTCAGCCCTTGGTTGTGGGTGGCAAACTTGGCGAACTCCTGCTTCAAGTAAAGCGCTTTCAATTGCTCTTCCAAGGGGTCATCGTTGGAACCTACGAAAAACAATGCCGCTTCAAGCTGGCATTTTTTCATGTAGGCAACGAAGCTATCGGCGTCTTTGACATTTTCAAAGCCATAGCAATAGCTCCATATCTCAGGAATGCGGTCGCCAATCGCATTCCACATGCCCCTTAAGTAATCGTCCACATTGCCGGTGGGGCCGCAGAATTTTTCCTTGAGCTTTTTCCATTGCTTGCACAAAAAGCTATCGCCGCTGTCATCCGCCGGCGTCCAATGCAAGTTGCACGAAAACACCAAATAACGCGACTTTAAATGGTCTTCCTTCGGCATTTGCTCACGCCGCGCATCATTGGAGATGATTGTCAGCAAGTCAGAAGCCATGCTGCGCAAATCGGCACCCGGCAGCGATTCGGTGTAAACATCGTCCAGCACAAAAAAGCGGCAGAGATAAGTTTGCGGCACCAAAGCCATCGGGCTATTGTGCTCAAAGTTCCAGCCCTGCAAACGGTCACGGATGAGATCCGCGTAAGACACCTCGTCTTCGGTGAATTCGTTCTTGATCGGGGACAAAATGGTTAAGGCATACGCCTGGCCACTGACATTACTCGCCATGACTTTGGTCTCCGGTTTTTTTGTTGCGGTCGTGCCATTTTTGGCGTCTTTCCACTTGGTAAGCCGACATGCTCACAATCGGCGTCGGGTACATATCGCCCAAATCATGCTGCAAACCGCGCAGCAAGCCGCTGTACTGCTTCAGAAACTGCTCGTCGCTGACATTTTGCGTGTCTTGGTCGAATTTAATCAGCGCAGCTTTGACGGTTTTCGCGCCTTTGACATCATTCGACGCGGCCAGTGGGTAAGCGTTGTAGTAGTGAATGGTTTCGACTTGGTTGTAGCGGATGTAATCATGGAAAGGCGTCAGCGCGACCGATTTCGGATAGCGGATGTTCCACTTCCAAAACAAATCCAAGCCCCCAGGGATGGCGAACGTGAAAGAATCGACATACTGATCCCAGCTACCATTGAAGTTGCTGAAAAACAGCATGTAAGCATAACTCAAATCCTCTTTGGGTTGTTTTTCGTCCAGACGCGGGAACTGGTCTCTCTTAATGATGACCCAGCGGGCGTAATGGATCAAAGACAGTGTGAGCAAACCATTTAAGGCTCCCGCCTTTTTAATGGCCGCCCAAAAGATTAATTTATTAAACCAGACTAGATGCGGCTTAATCGGCGTAACCACATTCATGGCGTAGGCCTTGCCTGCTATATTCGACATATCTCCTCCTCTTCTCCAGTTTGTGTGTGAAACAGACGCGGACGGAATGGTTGCCGGCATCCTGCGTTCTGGCACAGGATTGCCGACGCAAAAGTGTAACATGGATTGAACAACTGAAAATAGCATGTTGCCGAATGGCGACAATTACCATTTTTTTATGCTGGGAATGGCGACGCTGAATCCTTCATTTTTTGGCATTTTCAAAGCAGGCCGTCGGCACATAATTCCTTATGAACTGTAGGCTTCATATAGCCCCTTAGATACTTCGCGTCGGCAAGCAAAATCCCCGCCAAGCGCTTGCCGCTATCGCAAGCCATTGGGCAACGCCGCCCAAGGCTTTGGCAAAGCTGAAAAAAATTCGTTGCGCACAGGCCATGGCATGAGATAATCAAGAACAGTTCTTATTTGGACGAGTTCCGATCATGCCAAACCTCAGCTTGAACACACTCCTGCCCGGCGAATCCGCCGTCATCCTCGCCGTGTCCGCCGACGAAGCCTTGCACCATCGCCTGTCGGCCTTGGGCTTCCGCACCGGCAAAGAGATCCGCCTGATTCGCCGGGGCTGGTTCAAAGGCCCGCTGCAAGTGCGCATCGGCACCACCGAAATCATTCTGCGCCGCGCCGACGCCGACAAAGTCCGCATCGCCGCGCATGCGCCGCGATGAAAAGCGTCGCCCTGCTCGGCATGCCGAACACCGGTAAGTCCACGTTTTTTAATCGCTTCACCGGCGCGTCGGCGCGGGTCGGCAACTGGCCGGGCATCACCATTGATTTGATGGCGGCGAAAATCCCGCTGGGCGGGGAGCTGGTGCGCGTCGTCGATCTGCCCGGCATTTACGACTTCCACGGCTTCTCCGAAGACGAAAAAGTCGTCCGCGACTTTCTGGAAAACAACCGCGTCGATCTGCTGCTGCTGGTCATCAATGGCGTGCAGTTGGAGCGCCAACTGAGCTTGGCCTTGCAAGCGCGGCAATTGGGCTTGCCGACGGTGCTGCTGCTGAACATGGCTGACGAGGCGAAGCGGGCCGGCATCACCGTCGATCTGGCGAAAATGTCGGCCAGCTTAGGGGTTCCGGTGGCCTGGGTCAGCGCCAAATATGGCGACGGCTTTAAAGATGCGGCCAACCTGATTGCGCAAACGTTGGCGCACAGCCAGCCGACCGACACGAACCGCCTGCGCGAAAGCCTGCGCGCCGACGACGAAATCGAAGCGGCGATGGAGCACATCATGGACGCGGCGGTGCGCATCCCGAAAACCCTGCCGCAAGGCATGACCGAGCGGCTGGATCGCGCCTTGCTGCATCCGCTGTTTGGCCTGCCGTTGTTTTTCTTGATTATGTTTCTGCTGTTCCAGTTTATTTTCACGCTGGGCAAACCCTTGCAGGACGGCATGGCTTGGCTATTGGCGCAGATGCGGACACTGGCCTTGGAACCGCTGCTGGCGGACGCGCCGACTTGGCTGCAAGGCTTATTGCTGGACGGGATATACAACGGCGTCGGCACTGTCGCCGCGTTTGTGCCGGTGATTATCTTGTTTTTCCTGGTGATGACCGTGGTCGAAGACAGCGGTTATCTGTCGCGCGCCGCGTTTTTGATGGACGCCTTAATGGCGCGGATGGGTTTGGACGGGCGCAGCTTTGTCATGCTGCTGATGGGTTTTGGCTGCAATGTGCCGGCGTTGATGGGGACGCGCATTATGCGCTCCAAACCCTTGCGGCTGTTGACGATGCTGGTGATACCGTTTTCGCTGTGTTCGGCGCGGCTGCAAGTGTTCTTGTTTTTAATCACCGCGATATTCACGGCACAGGCCGCGCCTTTGGTGCTGTTTAGCTTGTACCTGCTGAGTTTCGCCACCGCGCTGTTGACCGCTATGTTGTTTAAACGGCAGTTTCCCAGCACGGAGCCGTTCATTATCGAGCTGCCGCCTTACCGCCTGCCGACGCTGCGGCAAATACTGCTGCGGGCTTGGCATGAAGTGCGGCATTTCTTGAAACGGGCGACGAAGTTCATTACTTTCGGCGTGGTGGCGGTGTGGGTATTGACGCATGTGCCGGGCGATGTGCCGCCGGCCAGCGCCGACACTTTGGCCGGCCATATCAGCAGCTTATTGGCCCCGTTGCTGTCGCCGATTGGCATTGACGCGCAACTCGCCGTGGTGCTGATTTTTGGCTTTGTCGCCAAGGAAATCGTCATCGGCTCGCTGGCGGCGATATACGGTTTAGAAGGCGATTCGCTGATGGGTTTGATGGCGCAGAAACTCGACTGGGTGCAAGCCTATAGTTTCATGCTGTTCACGCTGGTCTATACCCCCTGCCTGTCCGCCGTGGCAACTTTGCGCAATGAATCGAAAAGCGCCGGTTTCATGTATCTGTCCATCGTTTGGTCTCTGCTGCTGGCTTGGCTGGCGAGTTTTGTGTTTTACCAGGGGGCGCGGTGGCTGGGCTATTGAGCCAGTGCCGGGTGTCGCGTGGCGAGACCTAAATTCTCCCGCCACGCCTGTCTTTATTGCTTGTCCCCAACGGTCTCGCCAGACGCCGCCTAGCCGAGTTCCACGCGCACAAACAACGGCTGTTGCCGCGCAGCGCCGTTTCTTTTAAGCCAGCAGATTTTCCAACACCTGCCGGTAAACCCTAGACAGCGTGAACACATCCTCCACCGGCGTATGCTCGTCGATCTTGTGGATGCTGCCGTTCAGCGGCCCCAATTCGACCACTTGCGCGCCGGTCGGCGCGATGAAGCGGCCGTCGGAGGTGCCGCCGCCGGTGTCCGGGCGGGCGCGGTGGCCGACGACCTGCGCCAGCGCCGCCTGCACCGCCTCGACCAATTCGCCTTGCGCGGTCAGGAACGGCGCGCCGGACAAACGCCAGTCCAACGCATAGCGCAAGGCGTGCCTGTCCAAAATGGCGCGGACGCGGGCGTCGATCTGCTCAACCGTGATGGCAGTGGAAAAGCGGAAATTGAACAGCACATCCAGCCGGCCGGGAATGACATTGTCCGCGCCGGTGCCGCCGTTGAGGTTCGACACCTGGAAGCTGGTCGGCGGAAAAAATTCGTTGCCCGCGTCCCAGACTTCGGCGGTCAGATCCACCAAGGCCGGGGCGAAGCGGTGGATCGGATTGTCGGCCTTGTTCGGATAGGCGACATGGCCTTGCACACCCAGCACCCGCAACGTGCCGCACAACGACCCGCGCCGCCCGACGCGGATCACATCCCCGAAATGCTCGAAGCTGGACGGCTCGCCGACCAAACACCAGTTAATCTGCGCGCCCCTGCCCTGCAACACCTCGACGGCCTTGACGATGCCGTCCTTGGCCTCGCCCTCCTCGTCGCTGGTCAATAGCACGGCAATCGATCCGCGATGACCGGGATGGCTATCGACAAACGCCTCCACCGCCGTGCAGAACGCCGCGACGCCGCTTTTCATGTCCGCCGCGCCGCGCCCGTACAGCTTGCCTTCGCGGATGGTCGGCTCAAACGGCGGCGAACGCCAATCCTCCAGCGGCCCGGCCGGCACCACGTCGGTGTGGCCCAAAAACACGAACAGCGGCCCGGCCTTGCCCCGGCGCAGCCACAGGTTTTTCGTCTGGCCGAAATTCAGCCATTCAGGCACGAAGCCCCAGCGTTCCAGCCGGTCAACGATCAGTTCCATGCAGCCGGCGTCCTCAGGCGTCACCGAGCGGCGGCGGATCAGTTCTTTCGTCAGGTTCAGCGTTTCGCTCATAGTTCGCTCGCGTAGTAGTCGGGTGAGAAGCCCAGCAAAATTTTGCCGCCCGCCGCCAAAACCGGCCGCTTAATCAGGCTGGGCTGCGTCAGCATCAGCGCGATGGCTTTGTCGCGGTCTAGGTTTTCGCGCTGGCTTTCGTCCAGCTTGCGCCACGTCGTGCCGCGCTTATTCAGCAGGGCTTCCCAACCTAGTGTCGCCTCCCAGGCGTTTAACAGTTCGGGTGCCAGTCCGTCGGCGCGGAAATCGTGGAAGCGGTGTTCGACGCCCGCCGCCTTCAGCCAGCATAGGGCTTTTTTGACGGTGTCGCAGTTTTTGATGCCGTAGAGCGTGGTCATGGTATTGGGCTGTGCGGTGATGGGGAGGCGTGATTATAAACCGACTGCCGCATCTCGCCCCACAAGCCCCAAAACAGCAAAGCCCCTGCGGCTTTAAAGGCGGCAGGGGCTTTGGTGGGCGCGGCCTAGGCCGCGCGCATTCAGTTCGGGGCTTCGTCGCGCAGCATGACGACCATGAAATGCACCGCATCGATGATGTCCTTGTCGGTGTATTCGTGGTGGTGCCCATGTGTCTTGGTGCCTTTAACATGCCCCGCCAACACATGCCGTTCCAGCACGCCTTCACCTTGGTACAAGCGCCGTTTCCATTGTGACGGATCAGACAACTTTGGCGCGCCATGCGTGCCCGCCTTATGGCATGAAGCGCAGGCTTTGTTGTAGACCCTCATGCCGTTCAAGGTATTGACCCCCGGCCTGCCGGTATCCGCCTGCGCGGATTGCAGGCATCCCAGCAGCACGACAGCCGACAGTGCCAACTTCACTAGATCAAGCGTTCTTTTGTTCATCGGTCTCACCTTTAATAGTTATACTGGAGTTGCAAGCGTAGCACATCGCCAACAGCTCTTTGGTAACTGCTGGTCGTTTTCAAGCCCGGTATTCCAGACAAACTGCCGGCGCTTAAGTTCGTGCGATCCATGTAGGCATAGGCGGCGGTGATTTCAAACTCAGGCCGCGGCTGCCATTCCAAGCCCGTTTCCACTTGGTTGACATACATGTACGGCGAGTTGTAATCAAACTTGGAACCGCCGCGATACGACTCCCATTTGACGTAAGGCATCCACGAGCCGTAGAAATGGTCAATCTTATACATGGCTTGCACATAGCCGCCATTCAAGCTTTTCGATTCCAGCGTGTTGTTGCCCAAATCCAGCGTCGGGGTTCTGCCCCAAGTCCATTCTGTCTGCAAGCCAAAGGGTTTTGGATACAGGACGGCATGGATGGCGACGCGGTTGTCGTCGTAGCCCCTGCCGGTGTTGCTGGGGGAGTTGCCGACTTGGATTGGCGCCGCAATGGTTTTGCCATGGTTGACATAGGCCGTCGTGGAAGGATTGTAACGGCCACCGAAGCCCGAAACACCGACTTCCAGCAATTGATCGGCCGGCAGTTCAAACGGGTAGGTGACGCGCGCGCCCAAATGGAAGGCGTCGTTAAACTCGAAGCGGTTCGCGCCTTGGCCGTTGAATATGCCCAAGGCCACCACGCCATAATCCCCCGACCCTCGAAGGCCCGACTTTTGCAGATACTTGAAGCGCTGCTGCGCCACATCCGGCGTCCACATCGCCCACAAGCCCAAATCACGCTCGTCGCGCACCGCCGCGCTGTCGATGGCGTCGGCGCGCTCAAAGGCCACGCGGTTTTGGCTGGACTGTAATACTTCAAAACCAAACGGCACTTTCGACTGGCCGGCGCGGACGCGGTATTCGTGCGCCTTGTCGAAATAGATGTCGCCGTAGAAATCGCGCATTTGGAAGTAATTGCCCTGGCTGGTGCTGTCGCTGGTGTTGGGCGAAGGGTTGCCGGCGATATTGGCGGAGAAATCGCCTTGCAGATAAATGAACAGGTAGTCGGTCACATCGCCGCTGATGGCCAAGCGGGCGCGGCGCAGCAACAAATCCTGGTTCTGGCCGACGGAGCGGTCGGTCGGCGTCATCAACTGGGTGCGGTCAATCTGGGTATGGTCGCCGAGCAACTGGCTATAACGCAATTGCGCATAGCCTTTGATGGCGATTTTGTCATACCACTTCTTTTCCGCAATGACCGGGGCGGCGGCGGCCGCGGCGTCGATCTTCTTCTCGACCTCGCGCATCTTGTCCTTTTTCGCGTCGAGGCGGGTCTCCAAAGCCTGCAAGTCCGCCTGCTTTTTGTCCAGGCTTTGTTCGACCTCTTGCAGCGAGCGCTTGCTGGCTTTCTTGTCCGCCGGCGCCTCGCCGACCTGCTCGAAAGTCCCCAGCTTCACCCGGCCCTTGCCCGGCTCCGCGTACAACTGCTTGGTTTTGGTGTCCACGTAAAGTTCTAATGTCTGCGCCGCATGGGCGCTTCCGCCGAGCAACGCTGCCACGGCAAATGCTAATTTTAAAGATTTCATGCCGAATCTGTCACTATACAAAATTGGAATCATCACAAAAGGATTGCGCTGTGCGCTCAGCCCGCAGATACATCGCGCACTGATCTGCGCACAACAACTGTAGGGGATTTGCAACGGAATTTTATGACAGTTGTGTTACGTTTTTGTGACAGCCCACGCGGGCCAAGCTTACCCGCAGGTTGCGCAGTGTTTTGGCGTTTGCCATAGCCTGTCGGCAGGTGTTTCGGAAGGGGAAGCGGCGCCCGGCGCCGCGATGGTTGATGCTGGAGGCAGGGGGCTGACGGGCGGGCCACTGTCGCCAAGCCCGCCAGCAAAACATGTGTGGCGCTTGCCGCAAGGACAAGCAAGCGCCGACCGGATTAAAGCGACAGCAGTTTCAGCTGCTTGGCGTCGTCGAGGACTTCCTCACGCTCGCTGTCCGGCAGCGGGATCAAGCCCTTTTCCGACAGGTAGCCGTCCGCGCCTGCGGCCTTGGCGCTGACGAACTCGGCGATGTAGGCTTCGATGCCGGGGATCATGCCGATGTGGGCCTTCTTGACATAGAAGTACAGCGGGCGGGAAATCGGGTATTTGCCGCTGGCGATGTTGTCAAAATCGGCCTTCACGCCGTCAACCGTCGCGGCTTCGATCTTGTCCGCGTTCTGGTCTAGGAAGCTGTAGCCGAAAATGCCCAGCGCATGCGGGTTGGCGCCTAGCTTCTGGACAATCAGGTTGTCGTTTTCACCGGCCTCCACATAAGCGCCGTCTTCGCGTATGGTGTGGCAAATTTTCTTGAATTCAGGCTCGTCCTTCTCTTTCCAAGCCTTAAGCGCGGAGAAGCTCTGGCAACCGCCTTCCATCGCCAGCTCAACAAAAGCGTCGCGGGTGCCCGAGGTCGGCGGCGGGCCTAACACTTCGATCTTGACGTCCGGCAGCGCGGGGTTGATCTGTTTCCAAGTTTTGTACGGGTTCGATACCAAGTTGTCGCAATCGCCGCAATCGGGATCTGGCACACGCTTCGCCAAGGCCAGATAGATTTCCTTGCGGGTCAAAGCAACCGGCTTGCTGGCCTTGGACTGCGCCAACACAATGCCGTCATAGCCTATTTTGATCTCGACAATCTCCTTCACGTCGAATTTTTGGCAAGTCTCAAGCTCGCTCTTCTTCATGCGGCGGGAAGCGTTGACAATGTCGGGGAAGTCCACGCCGACGCCGCCGCAAAACAGCTTGATGCCGCCGCCGGTGCCGGTGGACTCGACCTTCGGCGTCTTGAACTTGCCGGCCTTGCCGAAGCGCTCCGCGACCACGGCGGAAAACGGATAGACCGTGGACGAACCCACAATATTGATGGCGTCACGCGACCCTTCGGCGAACGCCGGCCCACCCAATGCGGCCAAGGAACAGGCAGCCCCAATCGCCAATATTATTTTTCTCATGGATTCACTCTCCGATATTTTTGGTTACAAAAAACATACGGCCCTGTCCGCAACATGGCCTTAACAATGAATTCTAGTTTATAAGGTGCCAATGTGACAGTTTTGTGACAACCGCACTGCCATGGGGCGCAGGGCTGCACGCTTGGCGGCTGTGCGCCCGTGTTGGAAGCCACCCACCAATCCCCTATACTATCGGCCCTTTCGACGAATGCCCGCCGCGCCGGCGGGCGCTTCCGGCAACCATCGCACAGCAAAAGCCGCTTCCTTAAGTGAACCCGCACCTCGCCAAGCTCCAGCCCTACCCATTTGAAAAACTCGCCCGCCTGAAGCACGGGCTACAGCCGCCGATTGGCAAGCCGCACATCGCCCTATCCATCGGCGAGCCGCAGCACCCCACGCCCGCGCTGATCCGCGACGCGCTGACCGCCCATTTGGCGGGGCTTGGCAACTACCCGGCGACCAAAGGCATCGCCCCGCTGCGCCAGGCCATCGCCGACTGGCTGGCCCGGCGCTTCCAACTGCCGCCCGGCGCACTCGACACCGAACGCCACATCCTGCCGGTGAACGGCACCCGCGAGGCGCTGTTCGCCTTCGCCCAATGCGTGGCGGACGCCGCCGACCGGCCGGTCGTGCCGATGCCCAACCCGTTTTATCAAATCTACGAAGGCGCGGCGCTGCTGGCCGGGGCCGAGCCATACTTCTTAAACACGACGCCGGCCACCGGCTATCTGCCTGACTTCGACGCCGTGCCGGATGAAATCTGGGCGCGTTGCCAACTCCTCTATATCTGCTCGCCCGGCAACCCCACCGGCGCAGTGCTAGGCGAAGCGGCGCAACGGCGGCTGATCGAACGCGCCGAACGCTTCGACTTTGTCATCGCCTCGGACGAATGCTATTCCGAGTTATACGCCGACGAAGCCAACCCGCCGCAAGGCTTGCTGCAAACGGCGTGGGCCATGGGCAACACCGAATTCAAACGCTGCGTGGTATTCCACAGCCTGTCCAAACGCTCCAACGCGCCGGGACTGCGTTCTGGTTTTGTCGCCGGCGATGCTTCGGTGTTGGAAAAATATCTTTTATATCGCACCTACCACGGCTGCGCCTTGTCGCTGCCGGTGCAACACGCCAGCCTAGCCGCTTGGCAAGACGAAGCACACGTCGTGGAAAACCGCGCCATCTACCGCGCCAAATTTGCCGCCGTGGTGGAAATCTTGCGCCCGGTGTTGGACGTGGAGATTCCGCCCGCCGGGTTTTACCTATGGCCGAATGTCAGCGGCCTAGGTCTGGACGGCGAGGCGTTCACCCGCGAATTGTTCGCCCGTGAAAATGTCACCGTGTTGCCGGGCGGGTATTTGTCGCGGGAGGCACACGGTGTCAATCCCGGTTTGAACCATGTCCGAATGGCTTTGGTCGCGCCGCTGGCGGAATGTGTCGAGGCGGCTTATCGAATTAAAGAATTTGTGGGTGGGTTATGAGCGAAAAAAAAGCCACAATATTCGATATACTGGATTTTCCTATAGGTAAAATAAGTACTCTAGGCTTGCATTCTCTGGAGATAAAAAATTTTCGCTGCTTTGAGCATTTGGTGATTGAGAAGCTTGGCAGAGTTAATTTGATTGTCGGCAAAAATAGCGTTGGCAAGACATCCTTGCTTGAAGCCATATGGCTAATGGCGAGCGGTGCTTCTTGGCCCGTCATCCATAGCATTTTGTATGACCGCAATGAATTGGTGCGCTACAACTTATCCGCTAAAAGAGCGCAGCAAGAGCAAATTGAAGCCGTTAAAAGCTTTTTCAATCGTCCCCCGACTAAAACGGTATCAGCAAGTTTTCGCATAGGCGGCAAAGACGCTGGCGTACTTGAACCGCGCGTTCCAGTCCATGTTGATGACGATGGCAAGGAGCATTATGATGAAAAAGCCACTCATGCAGAGCAGACAGTAATAGAGTTTGAGCTTCAACACGACAATGCTATTTGCATAAAAGGTGACCCAAATCCAGGATATATTGAGGAACCGGAATGGCCGGATTTGCCAAAGGAAAAAGAATTGCTGGATGATACCATCGCCAAGTCAGTAGACGATGGTGTCGTGTTTATTCCGGTGAAAGGGTTGCCTTGGCAGGCCCAAGCAAAGTATTGGGATGAGAAGTCGCCTCGCAAAGACAAGTCGATTCTGGATTGTTTGCGGCAAGTGGTGCCAGATATTGAAGGTTTTCGTTTTAAGGGAGACAAGACCGAGGATCAAGTCCGGTATCCCGCCGTCAGCACGGAGCGTTTTCCAGACGAGGTTCCTCTGGCAAAATTAGGTGAAGGCGCGGAGCGTGTTTTGGCCCTCGCATTGGCTATGTCCGCAGCCAGCTACGGCTATTTGTTAATTGATGAATTTGAAACCGGCTTGCATCATAGCGTTCAGGCTAGCATCTGGCAAGCAGTGTTTTCGCTGGCTAAAGAATGGAATGTCCAAATCTTCGCGACCACTCATAGCTGGGATTGCGTAGCCGCTTTCCAAGAAGCCGCTGCCGAATCTGATGATGATGATGCTAGGCTGATTAGCCTGGAAAAGACCAAAGGCGGTCAAGCGATACAAGCTCAGAGTTACAACAAAAGCCTAATGAAAGCCGTTGTCGAACAAGGCATTGAGGTTCGATGATGCCTCATCCCACGAAAACAGCCAAAGAAAAATTTACTTGCCGCCTGTTGGTCGAAGGCGGTGCGGACTACAACTTTTTCGGCCATCTGTTTGTCAAACGCAAGCTTTATGGCAAACAAGGGAAGACCATAATTCCAAAGGGTTTCGAGATATGTCCGGCAGGTGATTGGAAAGGGGTTTTAAATGGTTTAGCACAGATAACAGATAAAGAGGTGGAAACGCTCGGCATCATTGTCGATGCAGATGCTAACCTGCAACAACGCTGGCAAGACATTAAAAATCAATTACAGGAATTTGAATTAGACTATACGCTGCCGAATGAACCCGATCCGCAAGGCTGGATTAGCCTCACACAACACGGCAAAAAGCGTTTAGGTGTCTGGATTATGCCAAACAATAAAGTCAAAGGAATTTTGGAAGATTTTATTATTTGGATGCTGCATGACAATGAGGATAACCAACGACTTTGGCAGCATGTTGAACACTCCATAAACACCTTGCCGGACGGGCCGCGCTTCGACGAATCGAAAGACCTTGCCAAAGCCCAAGTAGCGACATGGCTGGCTTGGCAAGAAGAACCCGGTCACCCCATTGGTTTGGCTGTCTCAATGGGCTATGTCGATGCGCATTCTGAAACGGTCGATGACTTCATTAACTGGCTTAAACGCCTCTTCCAACTCCAAGACTAAGCATTTCCCCAAAGCGAGCAAATAAACCCATGTCCCTAGAAACCACCATCAACCAAGCCTTTGAAAACCGCGCCGAGATTTCGCCAAGCTCGGTCAGCGCCGAAATCCGCGAGGCGATCAACGAATCGTTAAACCTGCTGGATTCCGGCCAGCGCCGCGTGGCCGAGAAGATTGACGGGCAGTGGGTTGTCAACCAATGGCTGAAAAAAGCCGTGCTGCTGTCGTTCCGCATCAACGACAATCGCGTCATGGACGGTGGCGAGACGCGCTATTTCGACAAGGTCGAGCCGAAGTTTGGCAGCTACACCCCGGAAGACTTCCGCAAAGCCGGGGTGCGCATCGTGCCACCGGCCGCCGTGCGCAAGGGCGCGTACATCGCGCCGGGCGTGGTCGTGCTGCCGTCATTCGTCAACATCGGCGCCTATGTCGATTCCGGCACGATGGTGGATACTTGGGCGACGGTCGGTTCCTGCGCCCAGATTGGCAAGAATGTGCATTTGTCCGGCGGCGTCGGCATCGGCGGTGTGCTGGAGCCGTTGCAGGCCGGGCCGACCATCATCGAGGACAATTGCTTTATTGGCGCGCGCTCGGAAGTGGTGGAGGGCGTGGTGGTCGAAGAAGGCTCGGTGATTTCCATGGGCGTGTATATCGGCCAAAGCACCAAGATTTATAATCGCATGACCGGCGAAACTACCTATGGCCGCATCCCGGCCGGCTCGGTGGTGGTGTCCGGCAACCTGCCCGCGAAAGACGGCAGCCACAGCCTGTATTGCGCGGTCATCATCAAGCAGGTGGACGAAAAAACCCGCAGCAAAGTCGGCATCAACGAATTGCTGCGCGATTGATATTCCTTGGGAGCTTCGGCGTTGCGCCGGCTAAAAACTCCCTAAATACCCTTTTCCTTGGCACACACAACAAAGAAGGCATTGAAAATGAAGAAAACCTTGCTCATTGCTCTGGGGTTACTGTTCTCCACCAGCGTTCTGGCCGGTGCGGATCATTACATCCGCAAAGACGGCGGCCATGTCCAACACCTGAAAGTCAGCAAACAGAAAGGCGAAGTGAATGTGCTGGTCGATGTGGATTTTGAGCCGACCGGCAAAGAAGACGAAAAGCCTTGCTCCACGGAAATCTCCGGCGAAGCCAAGGTGGTCAGCGACAGCGAACTGCATCTGAAGAAACAGGCGCAGGGCGAGGCGCATTATTGTGAACTGACCATCCTGCTGAATGGCGACGAGGCGAAAATCTTGGATACACCCGATTGCGCCAAGTTTTTTACCGGCGATTTTTGCCGCTTCGACAGCGAAGGCAAGGTATTGAACAAGGTCAAATAGGTGCTTGCGGCGTCGCCTTAATCAAATAAGGCGGCGCCGATAAACCGCTACTTCTGCTGCCGCCAACGGTAATACACTTTGCCGTCGTCGCAGCGCCAGCCGCCCTGATTATTCCCCGCCTGCCGCCCCACGCTCTGGCAATGCCGGGCTTGCTTGAAAGCCTCCCAATCCTCCTCCGACTCATCGGCTGAAAACAGCAGCCACAGCGCGGCAAACCCCGCCAGTAGCAAAACGCCAAACACCACATTCCAGACCGCGAATATTTTTGGCATGGCGTTATGTCCTATCGCCCGATTCCCGGTAATACGGGAAAACCTCGACGCCCGGCATATGCTTCACCGCCCAATCCACCATCGCCTCCAATACGGGCACGATGTCTTTGCCTTTGTCGGTCAGCGCATATTGGTAGCGCGGCGGCTTGTCGCAAT
>JBJSYU010000292.1:0-6157 GCA_046089945.1 Candidatus Methylumidiphilus sp. | reverse complement strand
CGGCATCGGCCTCGACGGCGCGCAGGAAAGCGTCGGTGACGGCGACCGAGATATTGAAGTTGGTCAGCTCTCCGGCGCGATCCTTGGCATGGATGAAATCCTCGATGTCCGGATGGTCGCAGCGTAGTACCCCCATTTGCGCGCCGCGCCGGCTGCCGGCCGATTCGACGGTCTCGCAGGAGCGGTCGAACACGCGCATGTACGACACCGGCCCGGAGGCGCGCGAGGCGGTGCCTTTGACTTTCGCGCCTTTCGGGCGGATCGCCGAGAAGTCGTAGCCGACGCCGCCGCCCCGGCGCATGGTTTCAGCGGATTCGGCCAGGGCTTGGTAGATGCTGGGCTTGCCGTCCACCGTTTCGGACACGGCGTCGCCGACCGGCTGCACGAAGCAGTTGATGAGCGTGGCTTGGATGCCCGCCCCTGCCGCCGACATGATGCGGCCGGCCGGGATCAAGCCGGCCTCCAGCGCGGCGCGGAATTTTTCCTGCCACAGCGCCGAGTCTTTTTCGTTTGCCGCCAAGGCGTGGGCGACACGGGCGAACACGGCGGCGGCGCTGCGTTCTTGGCCTTTGGCGTATTTTTCCAGCAGCACGTCTTCGGAGACGGCTTGCGGGGCGAGGGTGTGGGTGGCTGCGGATGGGCTGGATGGTTTCATGGGGGTCTGCGGGGGCGGCTGGCAAGCCGACATTGTAGAACAGGACGGGAGCGGCTCGGTTTGACGCCGGACAAATAGCGCATTGCCTGACGGCGGCGGCTTAAGCGCCGAACATCGCCATACCGTAGGCGGATTTGATGGTGTTGGTGGTTTCGTTCCAGGCATGCAGCCAAGCTTGGATATGCTCGGCGGGCATGGGTTTGGCGATGTGGTAGCCCTGCGCCACGTCGCAGCCGATCTCTTTGACCAGATTCCACTGCTTTTGCGTTTCGACGCCTTCGGCGGCGACTTTCAGGTTCAGCTTTTTCGCCAAGTCCACCGTGGTTTTGAGGATTTCCATCGCGGACGGCTTTTTGAAGGCGTTGGCGACAAAGAAGCGGTCGATCTTCAACTCGGTGAACGGCAGTTCGCTGAGGTGTTCCAGATCCGCGTAGCCGGTGCCGAAATCGTCGATGGCGATGCCCATGCCGCGCAGCCTGAGGCGGACGAGTATTTCCAACGCCGAGGCCGGGTTGGTGACGAGTTGGCTTTCGTTCAGTTCCAAGGTCAGGCAGTCCAGCGGAAAGCGCAGCCGACGGGTCATGCTGGCCAAGAATTCCGGCAGCGTCAGCGACTGTAGGTTTTGCATCGACACGTTGACCGAAATGTTCAGCGGCAGCCCCAGCGCCCGCCATTCCGCCCCCTGCGCCACCGCCACCCGCAACACGCGCTCGGTGAGCTTGTCGATCAGGCCAAGGTGTTCGGCCTGGGCGACGAAGCGCATCGGCGAAATCGGCCCCAGGCGCGGGTGGTTCCAGCGCAGCAGCGACTCGACGCCGACGATCTTGTCGGTGCGCAAATCCACCTGCGGCTGGTAGTAAAGCTTGAACTGGTCGTGGCCGAGCGCGGCCTCCAGCTCCTTGACGGAGATTTCCAGCACGGCGTCGGCGGCGGGCGCGGGCTTTTTGGCCGACATGTCAATCGGGTGGCTGATCACTTTCCATAGGGCTTGCCCGCTGACCGGCTTGCTCAAGGCGCCGAGCATCCGCAGCGCGTGCAGCCTGCCCAGCTTTTCCACCGAACTCAGCAGATGGTCGCCAGCGCCCGTCACCACGACCACGCCGCCAGCAAACGAGCGCTGCGTCAGGTGGCGCAGGATTTCGATGCCGTCCATGCCGGGCATTTCCAAGTCGCAGAGGATCAGGTCGAAGAAATGGATGTTTTCGTCGATGGCGCGCAGCGCGGCGTTGCCGTCTGCGGCCCATTGGATCGACGAGAAACCCAGTTGCACCAGTTGCTCGATCAACAGATCCACAAACAACTCGTCGTCGTCAATGATCAGGATATTTTGTTCGGCTGGGTTCATGTGTGGCACAACGGCGCGGGGTCTGGTGTCGGGTTTTCGGGACTTAAAAGGATTGTAAAGGTTTTTGTTCTGGCCCGCTGAGCTTGACCGGGCTTTAAGGCGGCGCCAGCCAGCGCGGCAGGGCGAGCGTCAAATCGTGCAGCGCCAAGGGCTTGGTCAGATGGTCGTCCATGCCCGCCGCCAGGCTTTTTTCGCGGTCGCCGGCGATGGCGTTGGCGGTCAAGGCCAGCACCGGTGTCCGCGCCAGCCCCAGCCGCCGCTCGCGGTCGCGCAAGGCTTGTGTCACTGCGTAGCCGTCCATTTCCGGGATTTGGCAGTCCATCAACACTAAGTCGTAACGCTTCGCTTCCAGTTTGCGCAGGGCTTCGGCGCCATCGCCGGCCAGATCGGCGGCGACGCCAAACCGCGACAGCATTTTCAGCGCCACGCGCTGGTTGACGATGTTGTCCTCGACCAACAGCACGTTTTTGTCGGCAAATTGCGGCAACGCCGATTCGGCTTTTGGCGCGGCCTGTGGTGTGGCCGGCGCCGGCCCGCTGCGCAGCGCGGAAGCCAGAGCCTCGCGCAACTGCGCCTGCCGCACCGGCTTGCTCAGCGCCGCAACGCCGTCTGCCGCCGACAGTCCCGCCATCGCGCTGGCCGGGGCCAGCAGCACACAGGGCGGATGGCCTCCCAAGGCGCGGCGGAGTTCGCCGGCGTCCAGCGTGGGCAGCGGCGGGTCGAGGATCGCCACGTCGAAAGCCCGGCCCTGCCGTTTGGCCTCGGCAAGCAAGTCCAGCGCCACACGCCCGTCGCCCGCCGTCTGCACGCTGGCGCCCCAGCTTTGCAGGAATCTTTCCAAGATCCTTGAGCTGGTCGGGTTGCCGGCGGCGACCAGCACCCGGCGTCCGGTTAGGTCCAGCGCTGCCGGCGGCAGGCCGGCGGCGGACTTGGGCAGGCGGACGCGGAACCAAAACGTCGCGCCGGCGCCTAGGGCGCTGTCTACGCCGATGTCCCCGCCCATCAGCTTGACCAAGTTTTTCGAGATGGCCAGCCCCAGGCCGGTGCCGCCGAAGCGGCGCGTGGCGCCTTGGTCGGCTTGCTCAAACGGCTGGAACAGGCGCTCCAGTTCTTCGGCGCGGATGCCGATACCGGTGTCTTGCACGCGGAATTCGACTTCCACCGTGTTGGCATCCTCGGACAAGGGCTGGACAGTCACCGCAACCTCGCCTTGCGGCGTGAACTTGACGGCGTTGCCGATCAGGTTGGTGAGGATCTGGCGCAGCCGCGTCGGGTCGCCGCGCACCCCGGCGCACAGGCCGGGATGGACGAAGCAGTGCAGTTGCAGCCCCTTGGCCTGGGCGGGGACGGCCAGCAACAGGCTCACCGTCTCGCACAGTTCGCGCAGGTCGAAGTCGGCCTGTTCCAGCGTGAACTTGCCGGCCTCGATCTTGGAAAAGTCCAAGATGTCGTTGATGATCTCCATCAGCGCGTCCGCCGAATGGCCGGCGATGCCCGCCAGCTCGCGCTGCTCGGCCGTCAGCGGCGTGCCGCGCAGCAGTTCGAGCATCCCGAGGATGCCGTTCATCGGCGTGCGGATCTCGTGGCTCATGTTCGCCAGGAATTCGCTTTTGGCGCGGTTGGCCTTGTCGGCCGCCTCCTCCGCCGCCTTGCGCTCGCCGATCTCCGCGCGCAGGCGGCGGTTGCTGTCGGCGAGGTCGTTGGTGCGCGCCGCCACCAGCTCCTCCATGTACGCCGCCCGCCCGCTGAGCAGCAGCAGGAAGCCTTCCAGCAGGCCGCTGAACAGCATGCCGCCGGCCAGCACATACCAGACGTACCAAGTTTTGCCGAAGCCGGCCTCGTCGCCCGCCAGCGCCAGCCGCCACGCGCGGTCGCCCAGGCTGACTTGGCGGGTTTGGCGCAGCGGGCCGTCCGGCGCGCCGCCGGGGTCGGCGTACAGTGGCTGGCCGGTTGCGGCGTCGTCGATGCGCACATGCAGGAAGCGGCGCTGCCCGCCCAAGGTGTCCAAGGCCGTGTCCACGATTTCGCCTACGCGCAACACGCCCAGCACGACGCCATTAAAGCGCCGCCTGCGGCTGTCCGGCGTGTCGCCGCCGTCGCCCTGCCGGTACACCGGCGCGAACAGCAACACCGCCTGCCGCTCGCCAGCCTGCTGCACCAGCGTGATTGGCGCGGTGGCGGCCAGCGCGGCGCTGTCGCGGGCTTTTTCGGCCGCCGCGCGGCGCGTCGGCTCGGACGCCAAGTCAAAGCCCAGCGCGGCGCGGTTGCCGTCCAGCGGGTGGATGAAAGTCACCGGCAGATAGCCCTCGCGCGCCGCCGCCGCCGCCATGCCTTGCTTGAGTTCGGTGATGCCGCCGCCGCCGCACAGCCCGCCGCCCCGCTCAAACGCCGCCCGTCCGTCGGCGCTGACCCAGGCCGCCCATTCCAAGGCTTGCAAGCCGCGCATTTGCGCCAGCAGGATGCCAGCGAACGTGGTGAACTCGCCGCAGTCCACTTGCTCGGAGGCGTTGAACAGCCCTTGCAAAGACCACAGCGCCGCCTCGTGGGCGCGCAGGCTGGAAGAGAGGGCCAGCGCCGCCACGTCGGCGACGTTGTTGAACTCTTCCTGCTTGCGGCGGCGCTCGGCGTCGCGCACCGAGCTGTACAGCAGCATCACCAGCAGGCAACTGCCCAGCAGGGGCGCGGCCACCGTGCGCCAACGCGGCCCCCACACGGCGCGCGGCCGGCCGCAGGCGATCAGGCCCAGCGGCGTGAAAATCAGCGCGCCGATGGTGTCGCCGGCCCACCAGGTCGCCCAGTTCACCAGAAAATCCGCTGCCGTGGCCTTGCCCGCCAGCAGCAGCAGCGCACCGCCGAAGGTGGCGTTGCAACAGCAGCCGACCGGCCCGGCCAGCACCAGGAAGCGGATGATGCTGCGGTCGTCGCTCAAGGCCAGCCCCGCGCCTGCGCCCCGGCGTATCAGCCAAGCCACCGCCGCCGCCTGCAAGCAGGCCCCCAACGCGATGCCGGCCGGCAGCAGCAAATCCGCCAGCGGAATTGGCTGGCCCCAGGAAAATTCCGCGTTGGCCAGCAGTGCGCCCAGCCAGATCCCCGGCAGCACCCGGTAGCCCCACACCAAGGTGACGGCCAAGGCGACGCCGGCCGGTGGCCACATCGCCGTGGCGTAAATCGGCGGGACAGTCAGCAATTGCCCCAGGCGGGCGGACAGCCAGTAAGCGGCGGCGACAGCCAGCAGGCCGGCCAGTGGCCTGAAATAGCGTGGCAACCCTAAAGTCATTGATCAAGCGGCAATTTGGCGTTGAGAAGGAGGCGGCTTTGACGAGGCGGCGCGGAAAAGCAGGGGATTCTACACCATGCCGGCGGTCGGCGCGGCGGCGCTGTGGGCATCGGGGCGATTAAGGAAATTCTGGACTTTATCGTTTGCCGAACTGAAAACCCCCAATGCTTTATGTCGCGTCTCAGCAGATAATATCCCCGCTCATGTCGGCAAACGGATGAAGGCATTTTCTGGCAAAATGCCGGAACCGAGGGGAGGCTGCTATGATATTGTTTCAGATCAATGACTTGCTCGACGAGCAAGGCTGCCGCACGGTGCAGCCGGAGGTGGAGGCCAAGGCCGAAGAGGGGGCCACGCTCCACGCCGACGAGTCCTCGGCCTACAACCGGGTGGCGGCATCGGGCCGACACGGCACGCAAGTGCCATTCGCGGCGGGAGTATGTCCGCGACGATGACGGGACGGCATCCGCGAGGTGCATTGCAACACCATGGAGGGCATCTGGACGGGGATGCGCAACTTCCTGCGGTCGTTCCGGAGCGTCCACAAAAGATACCTTGCCGAGTATGCCGCCCTGTTCGAGTGGGCGCACAACCTCAAGCGCGTCAACCATCACTTCTTGCGAATCCTCATGATTCCTCGCTCCATCTATTTGCCCATGGCTCATTATGCGTTTCAGACTGCTAGACCAAAAGGGCGTCCAACAGGTGTTTTAGCAATCCTTTGCCGCGGATTTTGGCGTTGTGCACGAACTGGAAGAAGCCCAGGTAGATCGGCAGCTTCTCCTGCGAAATGCCCCGGCGGGGGCGCAGCCAGGAGCGCAGCAGCGAACAGAAGCCTTCCGCGGCGTTAACGTGGACTTCGTGGAAGCCGTCGCCGTCC
>JBJSYU010000291.1:0-5607 GCA_046089945.1 Candidatus Methylumidiphilus sp. | reverse complement strand
TCGGCGACATGGCCGACGAATTGCGGCTGGACATCGAACTGGTCAAAGGCGCCAGCCACCCGTTCGAGCTGGAGGCGTATCTGGCCGGGCAACTGTCGCCAGTGTTTTTCGGCTCGGCGATCAACAACTTCGGCGTGTTGGAACTGCTTGACGCCTTCGCCGACTTCGCCCCCGGCCCGAAGCCCCGGCAGGCGCGCGAGCGGCTGGTCGAGGCGGAAGACGACAAGTTTTCCGGCTTCGTCTTTAAGATCCAGGCGAACATGGACCCCTCGCACCGCGACCGCATCGCCTTCCTGCGCATTTGCTCCGGCAAATACGACAAGGGCATGAAGATTTTCCATGTGCGCACCGGCAAACACGTGCAAATCGCCAACGCCATCACCTTTCAGGCCGACAGCCGCAAAAATGTCGAAGAAGCCTACGCCGGCGATATCATCGGCCTGCACAACCACGGCACCATCCAAGTCGGCGACACCTTTAGCCAGGGCGAGACGCTGAAATACGAAGGTGTGCCGAGCTTCGCCCCGGAACTGTTCCGCCGCGTCGTGCTGAAAGATCCGCTGCGCGCCAAAGCCTTGCAGAAAGGCTTGCAGCAATTGACCGAAGAAGGCGCGACGCAGTTGTTCAAGCCCTTGCGCAACAACGACCTGATCTTGGGTGCGGTCGGCGTGTTGCAGTTTGACGTGACCGCGTTCCGGCTGAAAGGCGAATACAACGTCGAATGCGTCTACGACAATGTGTCGGTGTCCACCGCCCGCTGGGTGTCCTGCGCCGACGCTAAGAAACTGGAAGATTTCAAAAAGAAGGCGTTCGACCATCTGGCCGAGGACGGCAGCGGCTATCTGGTGTATCTGGCGACCAGCCGGGTGAACCTGTCTTTGACCGAGGAACGCTGGCCGGACATCCGCTTCAGCGCCACCCGCGAACTGTGAGCGCCGCCATGGCCAACCCTGTCGAACAAGAACGCCAGCGCCTGCTGGACATCTACCGCCAATTCAGCGCCCCGGCGCAGGCGGTGGTCAAGCTGCTGGCGGTCAACTGGGGCGCGTTGAGCAAGTCGCAAATCGTGCCGGTGCTGCGCAAGGCGGTGGGGACGGCGGGCGCCCATGAGCTGGATTACCAAAATTTGCTGAAAACCCAGGTGTTGCTGCCGGTCAAGGATTGGAGCGGCCAGCGCCTGCGCTGCAATCCGCTGATTGCCGAACTGGTGGCGCGGGATTTGATCTTGGAGGGCATGTTCAATGCCTTTGTCGATTTGGCGCACATCGCGGCGCCACTGCAAAAAACCTATCTGCGCGAAGGCCGCGACGAGTTTTATTTCCGCAACCAGGACGAGTTGATCCGCGAAGTGCGGCTGGGCATGTATTGGCGCGACGAAGCCTACATCGCCAGCCTGTACCGCATGCTGGACAAGCACCGTTACGCCTACAACGACGAGGGCAATCCGCAGCCCACCGACCCGGCGCCGATTTACGCGATGGTCTGCGCCAATCCGTTCGACGCCGAATGGTTCAACGGCCTACCGCTGGGCATCCGGCAAAAGGCGCTGCCGGGGACGCTGGCGCTGTTGGCGATGGATTGGCGCAGCGACCGGCTAGCGTTCGGCCTATTGCGGGAAGGCTGCAAAGCCGCTTTCGCGCCGCAGGAATGGCGCAGCGCATTGGCGTTGCAACTGGCTTACCGCGGCGAATGGGCGACCGCCGCCGACGCCGTTCCGCAAAGCGCCTTGCAGCCCATCGATTTGGGCATCCACGGCTTGCTCAGCATGCTGCGCGGCAATATGGATGTGGCGGTGAAACTGCTGCGCGAGGGCTTAAGCCTGCTGCGCCGCGAAAGCGGCAACAAAAAAGCCTTGTACCCCGGCCCCTTGGGGCTGTTCCATATCTTGGCGCTGCATTTGCGCAACGCCAGCGGCGACATGGAGGAGGCGCAGAAACTGATTTTGTGCGCGGAGGAAGGCGGGCCTTTGAGCTTGGCCTATCAGATGCTCGGCCATGTCGCATTTTTGGAGCGCAACAACGAGGCGCTGCTGCAACAGTTGCGCAGCCTAATCAACGAAAGCCTCGCCATCGGCAACTTGGCGGCCTGGGAGATTTGGGTCGGCATGCTAGTCCTGTACCGCTACCAAAACGCCGCGTCGCTGGCGAAGTTTTTGCCGCCGTTGGAAAGCCTGCGCGCCACGGCGCAGGACAATAGCTTCGCTTGGCTGGCGGCGGAAATGGCGTGGCTGATTGCCCGCATCAACCCGGCGCGGAAGGATGCGGCGGAACAGGCGGCGGCGTTTGCGGCGCAGGCCGGCCTGCCGCTGCTGCTCGACCGCATCCCGCACGAGGAACCTTGGGAACGCGCCCTGAAAGCCATCGCCAACACGGCACCTAAGCTTAAAGAAAGCAAAGACAAGTCCACCGCCGAAACCCGGCTGGTCTGGCAGGTTTACCCCTACCTCTACGCGCCGGCCGGCTATGGCCTGGAAGCCCGCGAACAGCCGCGCAACCTGCGCGGCGGCTGGAACAAGGGCAAAGCGGTGTCGGCCAAGCGCCTGCGCGAGAACACCGACGAAATCAACGGCATGACCGAGCAGGACATGCGCATCGCCAGCCATATTGCCATTGACCGCCACAACAACACCTATCATCTGACCGACAAAGGCTGGCTGGCCCTAGTCGGCCATCCGCATGTGTGCTGGAAAGACAGCGGTACGCCCGTTGAAGTCGCCTGCGCCGAGCCGGAATTGCGGGTGAAGAAAAAAGCCAAGGACGGCCATGTGCGCATCGAATTCTGGCCGCAACTGGAGGAAGAGCAAAAAGTGGCGATCCACAAGGACGGGCTGAGTCGGCTGCACATCATCGATATCAAACCCGAACACCACCGCCTCGCCGCCATCATCGGCAAGGGACTGGAAGCGCCCTTGGCCGCGCAGGAACGCATCATCGAGAGCCTCAGCGCGGTGTCTTCGCTCGTCACCATCCATTCCGACATCGGCGGGGCCGAATTGACCGCCGCCGAAACCGTCGAGGCCGACCCGCGCCCGCGCATCCAACTCATCCCCGAAGGCGAGGGCTTGCGCGTCGCGCTGCTGGTGCGCCCGTTCGGCGAGCAAGGCGCCTACCACGCCCCCGGCGCCGGCGGCGCCGGGCTGATCGCCGACATCGGCGGCAAGCGCCTGCAAACCCTGCGCGACCTGAAACAAGAGCGCGAGCAGGCCGGCGAGGTGCTGGCGCTTTGCCCCAGCCTAGGCGGCAAGGCCGAAGAAACCCAAGAATGGCAATGGCTGGCGGCGGACGCCGAAAGCAGTCTGGACGTGCTGCTGGAACTGCACGGACTGGGCGAGGCGGCGCGGGTGGAATGGCCGCAGGGCGAAAAATTCAAGATGCTCGGCCAAGCCAACCTCAACCGCTTCAGCCTCAAGCTGCAACAGCAGCGCGACTGGTTCAGCGTCAGCGGCGAACTGACGCTGGACAACGGCGAAGTGGTCAACATGCAGCGCCTGCTGGAACTGACGGCGAACTCACGCAGCAAATTCATCCGCCTCGACGAAAACCGCTTTTTGGCGCTGACCGACGCCTTCCGCAAGCGCCTCGACGACTTGCGCGCCTATTCCGACCAGCACGGCAAAGACCAGCGCATCAACATTTTGGCCCTGCCCGCGTTGGAAGACCTCGCCGAGGAAGTCGGCGACTTCCAAGCCGACGCCGCGTGGCGCAAGCACATCGAACGCCTGCGCGAGGCCGAGCGCTTCCAGCCGAAACTGCCGTCCACCTTGCAGGCGGAACTGCGCGACTACCAGCGCGAAGGCTTCGAGTGGCTGGCGCGGCTGGCCGCCTGGGGCGTCGGCGCCTGCCTCGCCGACGACATGGGCCTAGGCAAAACCCTGCAAGCCATCGCGCTGATCCTCACCCGCGCCGGTGACGGCCCCAGCCTCGTCGTCGCCCCGACCTCGGTGTGCTTCAACTGGCACAACGAACTGACCCGCTTCGCCCCCACGCTGAACGTGCGCTTTTTGAACGCGGGCGACCGCCAGCAAATCGTCGAAAGCCTCAAGCCCTGGGACTTGCTGATCTGCTCCTACGGCCTGCTGCAACAGGAAAGCGTCGGCGAACTGCTGGCCGGCGTCAAATTCCGCACCATCGTTTTAGACGAAGCGCAGGCCATCAAAAACCCCGCCACCAAGCGCTCGCAGCAAGCCATGGCCCTGCACGGCGAATTCAAGCTCATCACCACCGGCACACCGGTCGAAAACCACTTAGGCGAACTGTGGAACCTCATGCGCTTCGCCAACCCCGGCCTGCTCGGCTCGCTGGAAAGCTTCAACCGCCGCTACGCAGGCCCGATTGAACGCAACCAAGACCGCGACGCCAAACACCGCCTGAAAAAACTCATCCAACCCTTCATCCTCCGCCGCACCAAATCGCAAGTGCTGGACGAACTGCCGCCGCGCACCGAGATCGAACTGCAAGTCGAATTGAGCGACAAGGAAGCCACATTCTACGAAGCCCTGCGCCGCAAGCTGATGGACGAACTGGCCGCAGGCGTCGGGCCGATAGAAGACAAGCGCTTCCAAGTCTTAGCCGCCATCACCAAACTGCGCCGCGCCTGCTGCAACCCGCAACTGGTCGCCCCGGAACTCGGCCTGTCCAGCAGCAAGCTGGAATTGTTCGGCGAAGTGCTGGACGAGCTGCTCGACAACCACCACAAAGCCCTGGTGTTCAGCCAGTTCGTAGACCACCTCAACATCATCCGCGCCCACCTCGACGGCAAAGGCATCAGCTACCAATACCTCGACGGCCAAACCCCGGCGGCGGAACGCAAAAAGCGCGTCGAAGCCTTCCAGTCCGGGCAGGGCGACGTGTTTCTGATTAGCCTGAAAGCCGGCGGCGTCGGCCTGAATCTCACGGCGGCCGATTACGTCATCCACATGGACCCGTGGTGGAACCCGGCGGTGGAAGACCAAGCCTCCGACCGCGCCCACCGCATCGGCCAACAGCGCCCAGTGACCGTCTACCGCCTCGTCACCAAAGGCACCATCGAAGAACAAATCGTCTCCCTGCACCGGCAAAAGCGCGACCTCGCCGACAGCCTGCTCGAAGGCGGCGAAATCAGCGGCAAAATTGGCGCGGAGCAGTTGTTGATGTTGATGCGGGGGGAATAAAGCCAACCCGTCAACCATGGTATATGCCAGCACCTTAAAGCTGAATGTGGAGCTAGTCACTTAACTAAATCGCTAACGCAAAACGCATTATTACAAACGGAGGGATCATGGCTCGATCAGTTGTAGATATGTCCACAGACTTGGCGGAATTTGTCAAACAGTTTTTTGCTTGCAGAAGGCTTGCTTCCGCAGATAGTCGGCCACTTTACCGCTATCAAGTAAATGATGATGAGTTTTTGAAACGGCGGTTTCAAGTTTGAAATGCAACACGGTTGGTTAACTTGAGGATTTCCTGTTGAAAAACTTCCGCCGGGGTCTTGAAACCCAGCACTTTCCGGGGCCGGTTGTTCAAGAGCCTTGCGATGGCGTTCAACTCGGCCTGGGTCACCTTGGAGAGGTCCGCGCCCTTGGGCAGGTACTCGCGGATCAGGCCGTTGGCGTTCTCGTTGCTGGGCCGC
>JBJSYU010000290.1:0-7147 GCA_046089945.1 Candidatus Methylumidiphilus sp. | reverse complement strand
ACCCCGCCGCCGACTTGCACAATCCCGCCGCAGCACTCGGAAATACCGCCTGCGGCCCGCACCGCCTAATGCCAGCGTTGAGCGGCGCGGGCGGCTTTATCGCCCGCGTCCGCTCGAACAGCTAGTTAGGCCAGCATGTCGATTGGGGATGCTGGTATTCGCAAGCTCACCAAACCTTCGACACTAACTACAGGGTCCTGCTGAGCTTGTCTTAGTCCAAGAATACGGGCCAAAGCCCCCGGTATCAGCGGTATCAGGGACTTTCTCAAATGTGTTATCTGAGGTAATTTTTATAACCATAGTACCTGAGGAAGTTGTTCTTCCTTTAGGTACGTCGGCCCAAGATAAAGTCACCCAATTACCACTTCTTTTCCCGTGAGCAACATTACTATAATTTGGATTTATTGGGTAGTTTTCACCCATCCACCAAACTTCATTCCCAACTTGCTTTAAATAATAACCGCCTTGAACTTGACCATCCCTCCAGCATCCAGTCAAGGGAGCAAAATCGGCAGAAGCCTCTAGCGAAGTAAGTATAAGGCAAGAAGTTACAAAAAAATTGCGAAGCATGATTCCTCCTATGATTTATCAAGAGAGCCTAACACCCAGCGTTGAGCGGCGCGGGCGGCTCTATCGCCCGCGTCCGCTCGAACGGTTTGTTAGGCGAGTATGTTGCATGGAATGTCGGGCTACGATAAAGCCGTCGCCCGACTTACCCGGCTCAGCTTTTGGAGATATTCAGTAGATTTAAAAGTTGATGGACAGCATTTCTAAGATGCGCCAGTATTTCTCGATCATTTTCCACTGTTAAGAAGAGAGAAGTAGAATTTAGAGGTATTTTTGTGCCGTTTACAAGCCATGAATCGCCAATTACGCAGGGTGCCCCTTCGGCCAACCCACGGCAATGGACAGCTACGGGCATACCAAATTTATCTCCATATTCGTTCAAATCATTGAATTGAGCGTTAAAATTTTCAACATTCAAGTCCTTGATTTTGACGGTCTGGATTGAACGATGGCAAAGTGAATTTTCAGTGATCTTCAGAGCTGCTGAAGCAGGTTGATATTCAACAGATTGAATGCGACTACCGCAATCATCTGGCTGCCCAGGCATTGTGGGTATAGGCAGTTTTACCATTTGTGCTGGGTGCTCACTTAATGTTTTATTGATTTGTTTAATTAGCTCATTAATTTGGTTATATTGTTTTTTAGCTAGAACCACAGAAGGGCTTGTTATTAATAATAATAAAACGACTAATTTGGTAGTTGTAGCGACTTTCATTATTGTTCCTCTTAAAAAAGTTTTTATTGGTCTTGTTCGCTTGAGGCTCACCGCATCCTACGCACTCCAACGCTGGCATACGGGAAATCCATAACTTAATGGCAGTGGAGGTGGGGGCAATGCAGTTGAAATAAGGTTTGCCTCGTCGTTCCGGCAGGGAGCGCCGGAACCTAGGCTACAGGGACGGTGCGGCTTGGAAGCATCCATGCAATCTGGATTCCGGCGATCCATGCCGGAATGACGGCTTAATTCAACAGCATTGGGGGGTGGGGGAGGGGAGTAAAATCTACAGGCTTGGAACGGGAAGGAATTTCCCGCGCCGGGGCGCGGGAAGCCGGGGTTCAGCTTGGCCTTATCAGTTGCCGGTGGCCCAGTTGGTGGGGCATTGCTGGGAGGGGTAGGTGGAGGTCGCCCCGACGACGATGCCGTTGGGGTTGCCGCTGCTGTCATTGCCGCCGGTGGCAATGAAGTTGTTGCTGGTGAAATTGCTTTGCGTCGTGGCCGCGTTGGAAACCACCGGGTTTGGCCCGCCGCCGCCCTTAACATAGCTGGGGATACAGGTGCAAGCCAGTTCGAAGGTCGGCCCTTGCGGGTTGGGCAGGGCCGGGCCGGTCAACACCGCCACCACGCCGCCGCTGGCCAGGGGGTCGCTGGTGCAGGCGTTGTAGGGCAGCGTCGGCGGGCTTTGGCAGGACAGCACGCCCATCACCGCCGCATTGCTGGTGCCGATGGGGTAGACCGTCAAGGTCACGCCCGGGGTCACGGTGACTAAGTTGGTGCCGTAGCTGCTGGTGGTGCTGCTGTAGGCCAGGGTTGAACGCACCATGTTCTGGTTACAGGTGGAGACATCCAAGGTCAGCGCGCCATTCGGTTGCGATGGGTCGATGTTGGTGAACGACGTGACCGCTGTCGCAGTACCCACGGTGAAGCCGCCCACGGTCAAGGTGGTGCCGTTGAAGCTGATGTTAGCGGCTTTGATGGTGTTGTTGGCGGCGGACGCGGCGGAATTGACCACGGTAATGTTGGGCTGTTGCAGTGGCATGCCGCAACTGAGCGCACCGGAGGCCCCGGCGGCACCCGGGGTGGTGCTGGGGGTGATGGTGAGGATGACCGCGTTGATCCCGCAATTGCTCAGGCTGAGGCTTTGCGTGCCGTTGGCAAAGGCGTAGGCGTTGTTGGAACCATCGTAATAGCCATTGACCGTCAGCGTGGCGGTGCTGCTGTCGTAGTAGTAGGACCCGGTGGCCGGCGGGGAAACCGTGGCTTGGGTCGGTGCCACGAGGACGGGGTTGTTGGTGCTGGTCGGGTTGACCACCATTGACAAGCTGGGCGGGCTGGTCGGCGACGTGGTGCAACTGAGCGCACCCGAGGCCCCGGAGCCATCGCCGGTGGTGGTGCTGGGGGTGATGGTCAAGGTGACCGCGTCATCCGGGCAGTTGGTCAGACTGAAGCTTTGCCCGCCGTTGGCGAAGGCGTAATACAACCCGGTCCCATAGGTGGCGGCGAAATAGCCATTGACAGAAATGAAACCGTTACTGGCGTCATAGTAGTAAGCACCCTGGGCTGGCGGATAGCCGCTGGAAACCGCTGGCGCTAAGTAAGCCCAAGTGCTGTTGGGGGTGTTGTTGGGGTAGTTGACCGTCACGCTGAGGTTGGGCCAGTTGGCCGGCTTGGCGTAGTTGCCGGTCGCCGCAACTGGAGCGGTGGTCGTGCAACTGAGCGTTACTGAGGCCCCAGCACCCGTGGTGTAGTCAAGGTTTGTCGTATCAAATGCTACATTGATATTTGAACCCACCGCACATGTCATCATATCCAAGGTTGCTGGCGAATTAGTAAATGATAGATTATACCCAATTACTTTCGCACCAACGCAGCCATTACCTACCATATACGCACAAGAATAAAGGTTATATATCGAACTATAAGTGAATATTCCAGTGCTCGGATTATAAGGGCCATAATTTCCTGCTGTTATTTGGTAGTTCGAAACACCAGCCGGGTTGCCCGCCGGGTTGGATGGTAACATACCAGTATAACTAGAAATTACCGGGGCCGCTGCTGGTTGACGCGTTGGCTCTGTGACTTCGTTACCATTGGTGGTATAACTCGCCACGCTCAACATGCCGCTGCTCAGGTTGAAGGCGGTGTTGACATTGGTGATGGGCGAGTAGGCGCCACCGGCTACGACCAACTGCACCGGCGGCGAGAAGGCGGGCAGGATTGGGTTGCCCACCTTCATCACGCCGTTGCTGTTGGTGGTGATGTCCGCGCCAGTCAGGATGCTATTCCACAGGCTGATCTGCGAGGTGCTTTGCGAGTTGTCGTACAGGCTCAGCGGGTTGCTGTAGCTGAGCTGCGTCTGGCCACTTGTATTGTTGAAAGTCTGCACGGTGGTGCCATTGGACCCGTTATTCAGGGTGCCGCTGCTGTTGGTGGTGTAGCAGGAGCCGCCGATCAGGTTGGCGGAGGCGCCTACGGTGTAAGCACCCGAGGTTGCCGTGCCGGTCTCGCACAGGCCGTCCACATTGATGGAGGCGCTGTTCCACAACACCTCGCCGGGATTGTTCGTTTCGTTATTGGCGATGTTGACTTCCGCCTGAACGAAGCTGTTGGCCAGAATCATGCCAAACAGGTTGGAAGCGGCATAGGTGTTATTGATGATGGGCGGCGCGGTTTGCGACTGCGGCGGCGCCGGGGATAGCGTGGTGGTGGTGGTGAAGTCTTTGGTGATCGCGTCGGTGACCACGGAGCCGAATGCGCCGGTGGCATCCGTTGCGGCCCCGACCGCAAACTGCGCCTCATAGGACGCGCCGCCCGTTTCAATTGCGGCTCCGATTTCGAGAGCATCCACCGCCACTCTCAATATTCCGTTGACGGCCTTGCCCCACAGGCTTTCCTTGGTACTGGTGATGGGGGGGGTGGTGGCCGCCGTCGCGTTGGCGAAGGCCTGCGCCGCCAGTTGGGCCGCACCGGTCGTGGTGGAGGAACCGACCAGCCATTGGCCATACTTGCTGAGCGTCGACGAGGTTTCGTAGGCACCCGCGACGATGCCTTGAATCGTGGTGATGTCGCTCGCGCTCATGCTGTTGGTGGTCAGTTGATAGCTCGGGCTGGTGACCCAGGTCCACAGCATTTTGGTCGCGGCGCTGTTGATGACATAAGGGTCGCCGACAACATAGGTGAAATGCCCGCCGTAAATGGAGGCGTAATACTGATTGCTATATTCGTAGGCCGTGCCGTTGATGGCCCCGCTGCCCGAAACCGTCCGCGCGGCGGTGGGTTGTACATAGCTGGTCAGGTTGATGGGATACATGGCGGAGCTGAGGCTGTTGGCCGCCACGTTGCTGCCGTTGTTGACGTTGACGCCCGACCACAGGCCGCCCATGGGCGAGTAGCTGGGATCGGTGGGGCTGACGTTGAGGTTCCAGGTCTGTCCGGCCGGCACAAACCCCGCGCCAAAGGGGTTGGTCCATTGGCTAATGGACGAGCTGGCACCGGGTGGCGTGTAGCTGGTGGCCGTCATGTTGTAGGGGTCAGACGGGTTGAGGTCCGCGTTGTAATACTCACCGGTTGAGGACTGGCAGAAAGGCCAATTCGCCGTGAAGTAATTATTGCCCGACACCAACATATTCGAGGAGGTGGCCATGTTGGCGATGACGATGGAGTCGTTGCCGTCAATATAGATCGACCAACTGTCAGCCATGGCCGGCGGGTTGAGCGTCTCGGCGGATTGCCCGCTTTGCTCAAGGAAGGATTGTTGGTTGCCCGAGCTGATGGTTTTAGCCGTCAGGGTCGCCAACGGGTCTCCGTTGGATGCGAAGAAAATCGGGCTATTGAGGTTATAGGATGAATCGCTGCAGTATTTTTTTGCGGTTTGGGGCGTCAAGCCCGAGTTGAACATGGACAAATCCCCGGCGGTGCCATAGCTTCCACCGGAATTGTCCCAACCCGTCGTGGTCGAGAGGCTGCCCGCCTGCCCGTAGCTATTAGCCCCTCCGCCATAAGGGGTGACGGTCACGCTGTTGGGGCCGAGGTTGAAAAAGGTATACGAGAGTTGGCCGGTGTTTGCCGCAAAGGTATAGCCGTAGCCGATATGGGTTTGCAGAGCCAGCCCCACAGCGATGATGAGTTTTGTCTTGTTCATGCTTAGTTCCCCTTCAGATTAAATTGCACGCGACGGACGATGAACGGGCTGTTAATGACATGCCCGGCCACGCCGGACTGGCCGTGGATGTTGTCGAAGCTGTAATACTGCCCGGCTTGAACTTGGAACTGGGTCAGCCTGCCCGTGCCGTCGAACACGCAGTTAATGAGCAGGTTGCGCGGGGGTATCCCCCCGCTGGCTACGGAGGTGCCGCAATAAGTCGGGTTGCTCGGGTCGATCTTCACCGGCACCAGGAAATCGTAATTGGGCGCACCGGACAGGACGAGTGCGTCCAGCTTCGCCGAACCGGGGTTGTGGACACCGTTGAGGGATCTCCAACCCGGCAACAACCCGGCCCGGTCGATGTCGTGGCGCAGATGGTCGATGTTGGTCAGCGACACGCCCTTGGCCGGGTGGCGGTAGGTATTGGTGGCGGGCAAGGTTTGCTCGGTCGCGCTGTAAGGGCGCACGGTCGCCGCCTGGCCCGCCATGAGATTGAAGGCAATGCCGTTGCGGGCGCACACGGGGGTGGCGGTGGTCAGCGTCGATACGGTGCTGGCGGTGTAATTGCCCGGCAGATAGGCTTTGATGCCCTTGGCGCCCACTTCGGCCTTGCAGCCTGCACCGTTGATGCCGCTGATGGCTTGGAAATGTTGCACCTTGTTGTATTGGCCGGGGCTGTCTTGCAGTTTCAATGTCGCGGTTTTGAGGGTAGTGATTTTGCCTTCAGTCACAGTGAATTTCAGCGTATGGCCGTAGTCCAGCTCGCCAGCGCGGTAAAGCACATAATTGCCGGGGCTTAACGGCAAGCGGGTGTTGAGCAGTACCGGGATGCCATCGCCGCCGCCCGGCGGTTGGCTGACGCGGAAATCGCCCGTGGCCAGCGGCGCGGTGCTGGCCAGCAGGCACAAGCCGGTGGCCACCGGCCCGCCACTGCAATCGGCGGGATAGCTGGCGTAAAACGGGTCTACCACGGGTAACTTGATCGTGGTCGCCGCCGTGGCGGCTGGTGGGCAAAGGCCGGCCAGCATGACCGGGATGGCGCAAAGCGCGAGCGAATGAACAGATTTGTAGAGTTTCATGGTGGTTTTCTCTTTACTAAGACTTAATGGGTCAGATAATCCCTATAAGGACTGATGAGCATACCGTCGGATTTTGCGTCTGAACTTTCTACCCAATAAGCCTAAACCGCCAGCCACGAGCAGCACTGAATTAGGCTCTGGTACGGCAATGACATCCCCGGCATGAACCGCCCAGCCCAAGTATTGAACGCTTTTGTCATAGGGAAGCTGAGTGCCGTCGGTGAAGTCGAAATTCCACGCGAAGCGGGTGTCGGTCGTAAACTCGGTCTGCGTCCAATAGCCTGCGGCTTGCAAGTTGATGAACAAATCGAAATTGGCGTTGTGGGCGTCGGTGATGGGGGTGTCGCGGGTCCCGCCCAAGCCGACGTAGAACAGATGGCCTAGTTCGCTGGTGGTGCAGTCGGTGGCATAGTCGCAACTGCCGTCCGCCGTCGGCAGCCGCCAGCCGGTGTTGCCGGCGAAGCGCAGATTGTTGGCCCAGTCATTCGCACTGGCCCAGTCCGTCAAGCCGTCGCCGCCGCTGGTAGTGGCGGCATAGTTGGCATCTTGTAGCCAAGTGATGTTCTGGTCACTGTCATAAACCATGCCATAAGCGCGGGCTAACAGTCCGGCCTGAGCGGCGGGGGCAAGGCTTAAACC
>JBJSYU010000289.1:0-3020 GCA_046089945.1 Candidatus Methylumidiphilus sp. | reverse complement strand
AGAACGCCTTTTTGATGGTTTCCGCCAGCTTGGTGACATCCTTGACCAGGAAGTTGTGCTTCACGCAGGGGCGGGTGATGCCGACGATGTCGGCCTCTTGGAAGGCGTCGCTGCCTATCACCGCCATCGGCACCTGGCCTGAGAACACGACCAGCGGGACGGAGTCCATGTGCGCGGTGGCGATGCCGGTGACGGCGTTGGTGGCGCCGGGGCCGGAGGTGACCAGCACCACGCCGGGCTTGCCGGTGGCGCGGGCGTAGCCGTCCGCCGCATGGGTCGCGCCTTGTTCGTGCCGTACTAGGATGTGCTTGACGGCGTCTTGCTTGAACAAGGCGTCGTAAATGTGCAACACCGCACCCCCCGGATAGCCGAAGATGTATTCAACGCCCTCGTCGATCAGGCATTGGACTAAAATTTCCCCGCCGCTAAGCTCCACGTGCTTACCCTCTAATATCAAAGTGACGGGGCGTCGAGAGACGCCCCTTAAATGTTGTCATGTCGAAACAAAATGGCCGGTAAAGCTACCGGCAATCGCTAGGCCAGTCAATAGCGCGGCTGGCTGCGGGTATTATAGCGGTCAGGCCGCTAAACGGCCTGCCTGCTCCGGGCCGAGTTCCAGCCCCTTGGCATAACTGGCCCAGTCGCGGCTGTTGTCGCCGAACACCAGAAAATAAGGATTGAGCAAAGAGGCTTTGCCGTTGTAGCGCAGCGGCTCGCCGGACAGGTCGGTGACCGCCCCGCCGGCGACTTCGACGACACATTGGGCGGCGGCGGTGTCCCATTCGCAGGTGGGGCCGATTCGCGGGTAGAGATCCGCCACACCTTCGGCGATCAGGCAAAACTTCAGCGAGCTGCCGATGGGTTTGAGTTCATGCCCGCCTAGGCGGTCGAGGTATAGCGCCAGTTCCGGTGTGGCATGCGAGCGGCTGCCGACCACGGTCAGCGGTTCGGCGGCGGGCTTGCGCACGGCGATGGGCTGCGGTTCGGCCGAGCCGGTTTGCTTGAACGCGCCGCCGTCTTGTTCGGCGAAATAGCAAACGCCCAGCGCCGGGGCGTAGACCACGCCCAGCACCGGGCGGTGGTCACGGATCAGCGCGATGTTGACGGTGAACTCGCCATTGCGCTTGACGAATTCTTTCGTGCCATCGAGCGGGTCGATCAACCAATAGCTGTCCCATGCGCTGCGCTCCTCAAACGGCAGCGCCGCCGCTTCCTCCGACAGCACCGGATAGGCACCGGGCAGTAGCGCCAGACCTTCGGACAGGCAATGGTGCGCGGCCAAGTCGGCGGCGGTCAGCGGGGAATCGTCTTCCTTGTGGGCGACGCGGAAGTCGGAATGGTAGATATCCATGATTTTGCCGCCGGCTTTGACGGCGAGGGCGAGGGCGGCTTGCAGCAGTGGCGAGGGCAAGAAGTCTCTGGGCATAGGGGGTTCCTTGATGGTTGCGGCCGGGGCGCGCCAATCGCGGGTCTTGTCGCCGTAGGCTAGGCAGTAGGGGTTGGAAAGCGAAGCGCGGGCATTGTAGCGCAAGGCGCGGCCTTGCAAGTCGGTGAGCGCCCCGCCGGCGGCCTCGACGATGCACTGGCCGGCCGCCGTCTCCCATTGCTGGCTGGGCGTGAGGCTGGGGCAGACATCCGCCGAACCTTCCGCCACTTGGCACAGCGCCCAGGCGTTGCTGTGGCGGCTAAAGCGGTGTTCACCCAATTGGCCCAGGTAAATGCTTAAGCTGCCGCTGTGTTCGCCGGCCACCAGAGGCTGTTCTTGCGCCCGCATGCGCACACAAATCTCGTGCGGTTCGCCGTCGCCGGTCTGCTTGAACGCCCCGCAGCCTTCGGCGGCGAAGTAGCAGGTGCGCAGCGCCGGGGCGTAGACTACGCCCAGCACCGGCTGGTGCTGGTGGATTAGCGCGATATTGACGGTAAACTCGTCGCTGTGGCGGACGAATTCGCCGCTGCCGCCCAAGGTATCGACCAGCCAATAGGTTTCCCAACCGCCACGCTCGGCCAGCGGCGGCAGTGCCGACAGGCCCGACAGCACTGGATAGCCGCCCTGCAAGCACGGCAGGCTTTCAGTCAGGTAATGGTGGGAAATCAAGTCGGCGGCAGTGAACGACGAACCGTCGGGCAGGCGGTCGATACGGAAACGGGACTGGTAGACGCGGAGCATCTGATCGCCCGCCAGAGCGGCCAACGCGACGGCGGCGGACAAAAAACGCGAGGGCGCCCGCATGATCGGCGATGAAAAAGTCCCTAGGCTGCTGCTCACGTCTGCGCTTGTTTTAAGTTAGATGGAGTGGGAAGTCGGGGCGGACACACTTAACTGGAATGGTACCCTATGATTGCTTGGCAAAACATTGATAACGTATTTCTCGATATGGACGGGACTTTGCTGGATTTGAACTTCGATAACCACTTTTGGCTGGAATTCGTCCCGCGCCGCTACGCCGAGCGCAACGGCTTGTCCGAGGCTGAAGCGAGGGCGCTGCTGGCCCCGCGCTTTCGCGCCATGGAAGGGCGGCTGGAATGGTATTGCCTGGATTACTGGAGCGAACAGCTTGATTTGGATATCCCGGCGATGAAGCTGGAAATCGCCGGGCTGATTCAAGTGCTGCCGCACGTGGCGGAATTCCTCGCCGCCACCCGTACCGCCGGCAAGCGCCTCGTGCTGGTCACCAACGCCCACCGCAAAGGCCTGGGGCTGAAAATGGAAAAGACCCGGCTGCACGGGTTTTTCGACCGCATCGTCAGTTCCCACGACTTGGGCTTCCCGAAGGAAGACCCGGAATTCTGGCGCAGGCTGGGCGAGGTGGAGGCATTCGCCGCGCCGCGCACCCTGCTGGCGGACGACAGCCTGCCGGTGCTGCGCTCCGCCCGAACCTTCGGCATCGGCCATCTGGTGGCGGTGCGCAAGCACGACTCCACCCGCCCGGCGCGGCAAATCGACGAATTTCCGGCGATTGAGGATTTCCGCGAGATCATGCCGGGCGCGTGAGCGCGCCGCCTGGCGCTCACTGCGGCCT
>JBJSYU010000288.1:0-3991 GCA_046089945.1 Candidatus Methylumidiphilus sp. | reverse complement strand
GCGCCGGCATCTTGCCGGCACCGGCGTAGCGCCGACACCCCTGCCTACATTTGACGCACTCCAAATTTTGGCCGGCAAGGATGCCGGCGCTACGCTTTACAGCCGTGAGCCCGGCCCAACCATTGCCCGCCCCGCGCATTTCGCATAGAGTTGCCAAACTTTCCCAAGAACTACAACCAACGCCCATGAGCCAGCCCATTCCCGAACTCGACACCCTCAAAGCCGACCTCGCCGGCAAACCGCCGCGCGCCATCTTGAAAGCCGCGCTGCAACACTTCGACAGCATCGCCGTGTCGTTCAGCGGCGCCGAAGACATCGCGCTGGTGGACATGGCCGCCAAACTCAAGCCCGGCGTCCGCGTATTCTGCCTAGACACCGGCCGGCTGCACCCGGAAACCTACCGCTTCCTGGAGCAAGTGCGCGAGCGCTACGACATCAAGCTGGACATCCTCAGCCCCGACCACGCCGCGCTAGAACGCTTGACCCACGAAAAAGGGCTGTTCAGCTTCTACCGCGACGGCCACACCGAATGCTGCGGCATCCGCAAAGTCGAACCGCTGCGCCGCCACCTCGCCGACCTGGACGCCTGGATCACCGGCCAGCGCCGCGACCAAAACCCCACCCGGCTGGAACTCGACGAAGTCGATCTCGACAGCGCCTTCGCCACGCCGGACAAACCCTTGTACAAATTCAACCCGCTGGCCAACTGGACATCCGCGCTGGTCTGGGACTATATCGAAGCCTACGGCCTGCCCTACAACGAACTGCACGGCAAAGGCTACATCAGCATCGGCTGCGAACCCTGCACCCGCCCCGTCCTCCCTAACCAACACGAACGCGCCGGCCGCTGGTGGTGGGAAGACGCCGCCAAAAAAGAATGTGGCCTGCATGCCGGCAACATCAAAGCCTAAACTGGATGCCGCAATATCAAGTCCCTTTCCCCGTGGGAGGGAGGTGGTTTTAATTGATTTATGGCATTCCTCACAGGCATCCGCAGGCCGCGCCACTCGTGGCCTGGAACAGCCTCAGGAGTATTTCGCAAACCAATTAAACCCGCCTCCAATATTGGGAATGCGGTCTTGGAAGCTCCGCTTCCCTAAGCCTAGGCAAGCAGAGCTTGCCGAGAGGGGTTCCCAAGCGGAGCTTGGGAACCAGCGCAAAACAGCGCTTTGACGGATTCGATAAACTTGGTTTTGAGTTTATCGGCATTGAGTTTGTAGACGGTTTGCATGGGGAGCTTTGAAGCGTAATTAGAATAGTGTTTTGATTTCGCGGTATGTGCCAATGTATACCCAGTTATAATGTGGTTAGCATAAAGATAATGCGAGATTCAGTAGATTCTATCGACCCAGACGCCGCAAGCTATGTCCGGGCTACGCTGGCTGATGAGTCACCATCCAGTGCGAGTTCTATGAGCGGTTGTGGTAATGACTTGGATGGTTTAATTCCAAGCTCCTTAAGCATTTCAGCCTGCCTAATAACATTGCCACGACCGGCAGTAAACTTTCCATAGGCTTTGTCGTAGCTATCTTTAGCTTGGTTTAGCCGATCTCCCAACTTTTCCAAGTCTTCCACAAAACCAACAAGTTTGTCGTAAAGCTCTCCACCTCGTTTGGCAATATCTTGTGCATTGCGGGTTTGTTGCTCTTGCCGCCAAAGATGGGCGACCGTTCGCACGACAAAAAGAAAAGTGCTTGGGCTGACCAACAGCACGTTTTTCGCCCAAGCGTCATGCCATAATTCGCTATCCTGAGAAATTGACAGCATGAAAGCAGGCTCTACAGGGACAAAAATAAGGACAAAATCAAGCGACTTAAGCTGATAAAGCTCTTGATAATTTTTGCTAGACAGTCCTTTTATATGAATGCGAACGGAATCAAGATGGCGTTTTAGCGCAAATTCTCTAGCTTTATCAGAATCAGCATTCACATACTCATCGTAAGCCACAAGAGATACTTTGGAATCCACCACCAGATGCTTGCTTTCCGGCAGGCGGATCACCACATCGGGCTGTGCGCGGGTTCCATCTTCCCTTGAGTGGCTTTCCTGTGATTCGTAGTGTATGCCTTTAGTAAGTCCTGAGGTTTCAAGCACTATTTAATGCCATCTAGCGTCGTAGGGTGCGCATCGCGCACCTTTTTCAATCTTCGGCATTCGTTAAGGTGCGCGATGCGCACCCTACAAGGCTGTCTTGAATAAAGCTTATAAACTTAGCTTTATTGCCGTGAAACTGGGTTTCAAAGATATGTTCTATTTTAGGGTTGTCAATTTCCAAGACTAACATTTTTTCACCTGGGGTTGGGTATGTGTTCAATGGTCAATAATGGGCGGTAGAGAGGTTGCATTGCAATTCCTATAACCTTTACTATCAGGCTATTTAATGCCATCTAGCGTCGTAGGGTGCGCATCGCGCACCTTTTTCAATCTTCGGCATTCGTTAAGGTGCGCGATGCGCACCCTACAAGGCTTGGGAGAGAAAATACCCGGTTATTTAATACCGTCTAGCAGGATTTGGCGTTTCTTCGCGGGGGCGGCGGCTAATTCGGTTTCAGCGGCGGCGCGTTGGGCTTCGTGGCGGGTGATTTCGTCTAAAAGGTTCTGTTGCTCCGTGGGCGATAAGTCAGGTAACAAAAATTGTTCAAGGAAGTCTTTTGGTACTCGGCGATGTCCACTCGCCCCGGTCATTGCTCGTTCGGCAGGTTTTCGGAATGCGGGGCGGTTAAGATAATGATAAATAACCTTTGCAGTATTTTTATTATTGGTACGAATGACAAAAAACTCCGTGCTTCCAAATCCAATTTGCGAAGGCAAGCTATCGAGATATGCTATTTTTCCATTTTCCATGCAAGGCGTTATTTTGGCTAGAATAATATCGCCTTGTATGAAATTGGTGTAACCCGTTTTAACCTCTCCATAATGGCGTGTGGCAACATTTAACAATCCGCCCTTATCTGAAACAGATGCCATTTCAATAAATGAAATAGGCGAATCGTCATTTAATCCCTCGACTATTTTAGGGGGATTTATTAGAGCAAGTTTGTTAAGCTGAATAGGATTTATCCCCTCACAAAGCAATAAAGCAGTTTCAATCGCTTGTTGGGCAGTAGCAATACTTTCACGCGCCTTTTTTTCAGCAGCTTCAATCGCTTCTATTGCTTGGACGATGCGTTGTTGTACTTCAATCGGTGGTAACGGAATAGGAATTTCTTCAATCTCTCGTTTTGAAATTGATGCAAAACCTAAATTTTTATGTCCAATAATATTTTCTTTCTGAACATTTAGACAGTGATAGAAGTATAGTGGGTTTATAGCTTTGGATGGCGTTAATTTTGCTAATCCCCTTCCAATACAGATTTCTTGAAATGGGTTGCGATTTAATTCACCAACTGGGGCGCGAACACTCATAAGTAAATCGCCTTTTACTGCTTTGCGAGTAACTTCTGTAGTCCAAACTCCAGAATGGATTAGTTCATATTCTCCGAAATCTTTGCTGCCTTGAAAAAACAATAACCCATTCCCATCCCGATTGTAGGCAGAGGAAGGGGGCGATTGCCCTTGCTCAATTTCTGCAATATCCCCCAACTGCGCCAGCGGATACCGCGTATCAAACACCGGGCTTGTGTCGGCTGTACTAGGCGCAAGATTTACTGCCAAATCACATCCCGTCCGCGTGAAGTCAAAATAAGCCGAAGTCGGGGCAATCCGTAGTTTGTCATGCAGCGGGGCGTTTTCCGGCGGGGTTTCGTGATCGAGATTCTGGAAAGCGCGGCGCAGGTAATAGGCGGCTTTGCCCGCTTGTTCGTCGCGCTGCTGTGCGCCGGGGGTGTAGAGCAGGCCACCATCGTAAGGCTCGCGCAGAAATACCATGCCTTCGGCCCCGCGTCGCTGGCTCCATTTGTAGCCTAAAAACGCTTGTTCTTCGTCTTTGCTGCCCGCGCCGCGTAACACGGTGCTGTATTGCGGGATCAATTCGCCTTGCTCAAACCCGGCG
>JBJSYU010000287.1:0-5061 GCA_046089945.1 Candidatus Methylumidiphilus sp. | reverse complement strand
CGCGGGTAGTGTTGGGTGAGGGCAACGGGGCGGGCGGACGCGCGCATGGGTTTAGACAGGGTGATAGGGTTTGGCAAGAAGGGCCAAGGGGTTTAGCCCGGAGGCTTCGGGCAGGCGGTGAATTTGGTGCAGGCCGACGGTTTCGCGCAGTTCAAAGTGGCCGGGTTCTGCGGCGATAAAGGTTTCGAGGGTGTGCAGCAAGCCTTCTTCACTGAGGCGGAATACTGCGCCGGGGGCGGGCCATTGTCCGTCGCTGCGCAAGAGGTTGCGCACCGGCCAGTCGGTTTTTCCGGGGTTTTCGGCAAACAATTCGGCGACGGCATAGCCTAGGACAAAACTCGGCAGATTAGGCTGCAATCCTGGACTGGAGAGGTATTGCCGACCCGGTCGCAGTTGAATCAGCCGCAGCAGCGACAGCGGGGAGTCGAAGCTGTCTTCGGAGGGCGCATCGTTTTTGGCGGTGGGCGAATACATGCGCAATAAGGTGTTGATGTCGGATTTTAAGGTGGTGTTGGCCTTTTTCTTGAGGCTTTGCCGCACGAAATTCGCCAGCGCCGTCCGCGCTTCGTCTTCGCTGAAACGCGGCAATTGAAACAGGTTGAAAAACCAGAAAAAGCCGGTGGCGTGTTGCGGATTGGAGGCAAGCAGCCAATGCAATATCCAGATGGTGGCTTCGTCTTCCAAATACGGGTCGCCGTGTTCGCCCAGCAGCAGGTTGCCGAGTGCGGTGGCTTGCATGCCGTCGGCGGCGTCTTCAATTAAACGCATGGCTTGCATCCAATAGGCGATGGCATGCACCATGTTTTTGCCGACGCCTAGCGTGACGGTCGCCGCCGGGTCGAGGAATAGCGCGGGGTTGCCGCGCAGGTTGGCATAGCCTTTCGTCAGCCAGCCAAAACGCAGCGGAAAGGTTTCATGGCGGCCGAAACTGGTTTTTTCTGGGGTGTATTGCATGGGGTTTGTTGGGGATTAGGCGGTGTGCGGTGATAGCGTGGCGTGTTTGCTTAGAGTTGGCAATGTCCCGACGGTTTGCGCCGCCGCCAGCAGTCGCTGCTTGTCTGTTTGCGCAAGGGTGTGCAAATCGCCGCCGCGAACGCTGTCGCCTGCGGCGTTGGGCGTGGCTTTGAAACTCTCCGGGAAAACCCCGCTCATTTCCAGACGAAGCGGCGCTGCGGCAGTTCGGTCAGATCGAGCAGGCTGTGGATGCTGCCTAAGTCCGGGTCGCTCTTTTTTTGGCGGTCGATGAATATCGTCGGCATGCCGTAGTGCATGCCGCCCATCACGTCGGACTCCCAGGTGTCGCCGACCATCAGCACGCGCATCGGCCGGCAGCCGAGGCGCTTGCACAGGGTGGCGAAGATTTCGCGGTCGGGCTTGGCGACGGCGACTTCGAACGACCAGACAAACTCGTCGATGTAGGAGCCAAGCAGGCGTTTGAGCGGGTCGCCGTAGGGCTTGGCCAAGTTGGAGATGACCGCGAGCTGGTAGCCTTTGGTGCGCAAGTCTTCCAGCACTTCGATGGTTTCCGGGTAGAGGCGGATGGAGTCGAGTTCTTCTTGCAAGAGCTTTTGCAGGTCGTCCACGTTGAGCTTTTTGTCCTTGGCAAACAGCCTTGCCAGACTTTGGAAGTCTAGGTTTACGGTCATCGCCGCATGGCCCAGTTCCGGGCTGGACAGCCCTAGGCGCTGGAACAGGATGGCGAACGCCTTGCGCGGCGATGTCACTTTGCACAAGGTGCCGAAGGCGTCGAAAGCGATGGCGTCTATTTCGTCTTTATGTTTCATCGGGCCAACAAGGACTGAATTTTTGGGAAGCGCAACAGTATACTTTCCGAACGGCTTGGTGTTCACGCCAAAGCCTTAAGATTTTTTCATTTGCGCAAAGGCCATAGGAATATTATGCAATCAATTGAAGCGGAAAGGCTTTTTTCGGGCTTGATCGGCGAGGAGTATGAGGTGCTGAAATGCGTCTGCCCAGCGGCGGCGGAGATGAGCCGGCGCGTCGGGGAGGTGGTCGCGGGCTGGCGTCCGGGGTCGCCGTTGGCGGTGTTCGAGATCGGCTGTGGCACGGGCATCACGACCTTGGCGCTGTTGCTGGCGGGCGATGCGGTGTCGGTCACCGCCTTGGACAATGAGCCTGCGATGTTGGGGCAGGCCCGCCGGCATTTGGCGGATTGGGTGGGGCAGGGGCGTTTGCATTGGGTGGAGGCGGACGCTTTGTCGGGCTTGCGGGCCTTGCCGGACGCGAGCGTGGATGTGGTCGCGTCGGGCTATGCCACGCACAATTTTTTGCAGGGCTACCGGGATTTGGTGATGGCGGAGGTGTTCCGTGTGCTGCGGCCGGGCGGGGCGTTGGTGAACGGCGACCGCTACGCCTTGGACGATGTCATCGAACACACGCGGCTGACGCAGCAGGAGGTGCGCGGCTGGTTCCGCGCGTTCGCCGATCTGGGGCGGGCGGATTTGCTGGAGCAGTGGGTGGTGCATTTGTTCAGCGACGAGTCGGAGGGGCGGATCATGCGGCTGGGGGCGTCGGTGGATCGTTTGCGCGACATCGGCTTCGAGCCGGTGGAGGTGGCGTTCCGCGAGGGCGTCAATACGCTGCTGATTGCGCACAAGCCGGTGATAAACGATGGCTAAGTCGGACAGCCGCAAAGTGGTCTACCGCTGCGCCGAATGCGGCCACGCGCAGAGCAAGTGGGCGGGCCAGTGCGGCGGCTGCGGCTTGTGGAACACGTTGGCGGAAACCTTGGAGGAGCCGCGCCCGGCGGCGTCGTCGCGTTTTGCCGGGTTTGCCGGCGGCGGTGGCGGGCAGCAGGGGCGGCCGGTTGATTTGTCCACGGTGGAGGCGGAGGAGGTGGCGCGCGGCAGCAGCGGGCTGGAGGAGTTGGATCGGGTGTTGGGCGGCGGGCTGGTGTCCGGTTCGGCGATTTTGATCGGCGGCGACCCCGGCATCGGCAAGTCCACGTTGTTGCTGCAAATGTTGGCGGGGTTGGGGCGCAGCCTGAGCGCCTTGTATGTCACCGGCGAGGAGTCGATCCAACAGGTGAGCATGCGCGCCAAGCGCCTGCACTTGGATTGTGCGGGGGTGAAAATTTTGGCGGAGACTGCGCTGGAGCGCATCTTGGCGATTGTGCAGGAGACGCGGCCGGCCTTGCTGGTGGTGGATTCGATCCAGACCGTGTACACCGAGTTATTGCAGTCGGCGCCGGGCGGCGTGGCGCAGGTGCGCGAGTGCGCGGCGCAATTGGTGCGTTTCGCCAAGCAGAGCGGGACGATATTGTTCCTAGTCGGCCATGTCACTAAGGAGGGCGCCTTGGCCGGGCCTAGGGTGTTGGAGCATATGGTGGACACCGTGTTGTATTTTGAGGGCGACCCCGGCAACCGCTACCGGGTGATCCGCGCTTTCAAGAACCGCTTCGGCGCGGTCAACGAGCTGGGCGTGTTCGCCATGACGGAAACCGGGTTAAAGGAGGTGAAAAACCCGTCGGCGATTTTCTTGTCGCGCTACGAGGAGGACATGCCCGGCACGGTGGTGATGGTGATGCGCGAGGGCAGCCGTCCGATGCTGGTGGAGGTGCAGGCGCTGGTGGACGAGTCGCACTTGGCCGCGCCGCGCCGCGTGGCGCTGGGGATGGAGGGCAACCTCCTGGCGATGTTGCTGGCGGTGCTGCACCGCCACGGCGGCGTGCCGACGCTGAACCAGGATGTGTTCGTCAATTTGGTGGGCGGGCTGCGCCTGAGCGAGACCGCCGGCGATTTGGCGGTGCTGCTGGCGGTGGCGTCAAGCTACCGCGACCGGACGATTCCGCGTGACTGGATCGCCTTTGGCGAATTGGGCCTGAGCGGGGAGGTGAGGCCGGTGTTGAACGGCGAGGAGCGGCTGCGCGAGGCTGCCAAACATGGCTTTAAACATGCGGTCGTGCCGCACAAAAACGCCCCCAAATGGGGCGTTGACGGCTTGGAGATCATTCCGGTGAAGACTTTGCAGGAGGCGCTGGCGGCGCTTTAGTCTTCATCCTCACCGCTTTTGCAGAAAAATTGCAGGACGTTGCCGCCGACTTTCAGCACGTCGCCATGGTTGAGCAGCACGCTTTCCTCTTGCACATCGACGTCGTTGACCTTGACATCGTTGACGGCAACCAGCGCGGACAGGAAGTAGCCTTCTTTGCGGTGGGCGATCACCGCCGACCCTGAGCTTTCCGTGCCTAGACGGGTCATCGCCCGCCGCAGCGGAATGACCACGCCGATGTTTTTGCCCTTTAGAACCTGCAGGCTGGCCTCCACCGTGACCATCCCTGGCTTGGCGGCGTGCTGCGGCGGAATCGTGGCGTCGGTGTCCACGGTCTCGGCGTGCATCTCAGGCCGCAGCGGCAGGCCGACGTCGGTGTCGGAAAAGTAGATTTGATGCTTGCCGACCCCGATGCGGTCGCCGTGCTTCAAATGGTGTTCGTTGACCGGGTTGCCATTGACGATCAGCGGGTAGCCGGGGTCTATCTGCGTGACCGTGCGCTGGGAGCCGGCGACGCTGACGCTGGCGTGGCGGGGGGCCACCGCCAAGCTGTCGATTTGCAGATCGTTCGAGTCATCCCGGCCGATGCTGAACGTGCCGTCAGCAAGGGTCTGCGACTGAAGCGTTTTGCCTTTGAAGGTGAGCGTGAGTTTGGCCATCTTTGTTACTGCCAAGCATAATGACGATTGTTGAGAGTATATCGATAAACCCGGCGAGCGCAACTCCGCAGGCGCCAGGTTGGCCTTTTCACCGTGGTTAAAAATTCAGATTATTCCCTGTGTGGGTGATTTCCAGCCGGTGGCCGCGCACTTTGATGCGGGTTCCGGGCCGCAGGAAGGTTTAGGCGTATTCTATGGCCAAGCCTTTGGCAGCTTTTGGGCCTTCTGTCGGCAGATCTCAGCCGGTTATCCGATTCGGCTCCTGCGCTGTGATGTCGGCGTCGGCCAGATGGCTTTCGCCGTTATTGTTCCTGCGCCATCAAGCTGCTGCCCGCCTAGCCCTGGGCTAGTGCCACAACCTACGCTTGATTCTTTGGCATCAGCTTTGCTA
>JBJSYU010000286.1:0-12617 GCA_046089945.1 Candidatus Methylumidiphilus sp. | reverse complement strand
GGAGGTGGGTTTAATTGGTTTGCGAAATACTCCTGAGGCTGTTCCAGGCCACGAGTGGCGCGGCCTGCGGATACCCGTGAGGAATGCCATAAATCAATTAAACCCACCTCCAAGTGCTGCACGCCTCGCCCACATCGGCGGCAAGCTCCGGCCTGTTTCTGGCCGCGCCCCGCCGCACGGGCAAGTCCACGTTCATGCGTGAGGATTTGCGGCCCGCGCTGGAGGCAAAAGGCGCACTGGTGGTGTACGCGGATCTTTGGGAAAACCGCAAGGTCAATCCGGGCCAGATCATCGAGTCCGCCCTGCGCGCCGAATTGGACAAACACGAAAGCGTGAGCAAGCGCTTGGCGAAAAGCGCCGGCATGGACAGCGTCAAAATCGGCGGCCTGTCGTTTACGCTAAACAACGTCGGCTTGGGCAAAGACGTTTCCTTGGCCTTGGCGCTTGCGGCGCTGTCGGACGAGACACAAAAAGTGATCGTGCTGATCATTGGCGAAGCGCAACACGCCATCACCACCAGCGAGGGCAATGACGCCCTGTTTTCGCTGAAAGCCGCCCGCGACGAACTCAACAGCAGCCTGCACCGTGGGCTGCGCGTGGTGGCGACCGGCTTGAACCACGACAAGCTGGCGATGCTGCGCAACAGCAAAGACCAAGCGTTTTTTGGCGCGCCGCTGATCGCATTCCCGCTGCTGGATCAAGACTACATTGCCTGGTTTTGCGCCCATGTCGGACTCGGCGCTGAACTGGACGCCGGCGCCGTGATGGCGCTGTTCAAGCAGGCCGCCTGCCGCCCGGAAATCCTCGGCGCGGCGGCCGACACGCTGCGCTTCGACTTCGCGTTGCGCCCTGAGGACGTGCCGGCGCGGTTTGCGGAAGAGGTTCGCCAACAAATCGCCGCCGTCAACGAAGACCTGCTGCGCGTCGTCCACAGCCTGACGCCGATCCAGTCGGCGGTGCTGCGGGTGCTGGCCAGCGCAGGCAGTGGCTATGCGCCGTTTGAAGCGGCCACGCTGGAACAATACAAAGCCGCCTTAAGCAAAGCCCAGGCGGACAACGATATCCGCGTGGACGTATCCGCCGCGCAGCAGGCGTTGACGGCGCTTCAGGAAAAAAACTTGGTGTGGCGGGCGGCGCGGGGCGTTTACGCGCTTGAAGATTTGGCGCTGGCCGAACTGCTGGCGCAAAGCAGCATGCTGGATGGCTTAACCCCCTAAGGCGCAGGCCGCTTCGGCGGAACCGCCCAAGCCCGGCGCCATCGTGATATGCTAAACGCATTGAGTTCCCCACTATTTGCCCACGATGCACCTTCCCAATTTCCCCTCCGCCGCCGTGCTGGTCGCAGGCGATTTGATGCTCGACCGCTATTGGCACGGCAACGCCTCGCGCATCTCCCCGGAAGCCCCGGTGCCCGTCGTCCACATCCGCCAGCACGAGGAGCGCCCCGGCGGGGCCGGCAATGTCGCCTTGAACATCGCCGCGCTGGGCGGGCAAGCGACGGTGATGGGTTATTGCGGCCACGACGAGGCCGGCGATTCGCTGCTGCGGCGGCTGGAGGCCGCCGGCGTCGATTGCGCCGTGCTGCGGCTGGCGGACTTCCCCACGGTCACCAAACTGCGGGTGCTGAGCCGCAACCAACAGTTGATCCGCCTGGATTTCGAGGAATCTTTCGCGGCGGTCGGCCCGGCGGCGTTGCTGGCGGACTTCCAGGCCGCGCTGGCCGATGTCGGCGGCGTGGTGCTGTCGGACTACGGCAAAGGCACGTTGGCGGACGTCCCGGCGATGATCCAGATGTGCCGGGCGGCGGGCAAGCCGGTGCTGGTCGATCCGAAAGGCGCGGACTTCGGCAAATACCGCGACACCGATCTGCTGACGCCCAATCTGGCCGAATTCGAGGCGGTCGCCGGGCCGTGCCGCAGCGAGGCGGAACTGGAGAAAAAAGGCGGCCGGCTCATCGCGGATTTGCGGCTGGGCGGCTTGCTGGTGACGCGGGGCGAACACGGCATGAGCCTGCTGCGCCCGGACGCCGCGCCGCTGCACCTGCCTGCCAAGGCCAAGGAAGTGTTCGACGTGACCGGGGCCGGCGACACGGTGATCGCAGTGCTGGCGGCCGCCTTGGCGGCCGGCGGACCGTTGGAGGACGCCGTCGCGCTGGCGAATCTGGCGGCCGGGCTGGTCGTCGGCAAGCTCGGCACCGCCTGCGTCAGCGCGGAAGATCTGGACTACGCGCTGCACGGTGCCAAGGCCCACCGCCGGGGCGCCATCGGCTTGGCGGCGCTGCTGGACACGCTAGTCGCGGCGCGCGTGGCCGGCGAAAAAATCGTGCTGACCAACGGCTGCTTCGACATCCTCCACCCCGGCCACCTCGATTACCTGCAACGCGCCAAAGACTTGGGCGACCGGCTGGTGGTGCTGGTCAACAGCGACGACTCGGTGCGCCGACTGAAAGGCGCCGGCCGGCCGGTCAATGCGCTGGCCAGCCGCATGGCGATGCTGGCCGCGCTGGAATGCGTCGATTGGGTGGTGGCCTTCGACGGCGACACCCCGGCCGAGGAAATCTGCCGCATCCTGCCGGACGTGCTGGTCAAGGGCGGCGATTATGCCGACATCCGCCTGATTGCCGGCCATGAGTGTGTGCTGGCCAACGGCGGCGAAGTCAAGCTGCTGGATTTCGTCGAAGGCTTCTCGACCACGGGCATCATCGCAAGCATACGCAATGGCTGAGTCCGAATTCGCACCCCCCGATTACGCCGCCGAGTCGGCCTATTTCGGCGACCGCCCGCTCGCCGCGCTAAAAGTCCCGCCGCATTCCGTCCAAGCCGAACAATCGGTGATAGGCGGGCTGATGCTGGACAACGAAACCTGGGACAAAGTCGCCGACCGCCTGGACGAGGAAGACTTTTACCGCCACGACCACCGGCTGATTTACCGCTCCATCCGCATGTTGGCGGAGAAGCAGTCGCCGTTTGACGTGGTGACGCTGGCGGAAGTGCTGGAAAAGTTCGGTTGGCTGGAAGACGTCGGGGGCTTAGGCTATCTCGGCTCGATGGCCAAGGACACGCCGAGCGCGGCCAACATCATTTCCTATGCCGACATCGTGCGCGAGCGCTCGGTGCTGCGCCAGCTCATCTCCACCGCCGCCGAAGTCGCCGACACCGCCTACCATCCGAAAGGCCGCGAACTGTCCAGCCTGGTCGAGGAAGCCGAGCAAAAGATTTTCCAAATCGCCGACCGCCGCCGCCGCACCGGCAGCGGCCTCAAGCCCATCCGCAGCGTGCTGGCCAGCGCCGTGGACCGCATCGAAACCCTGTTCCAGAAACAGGGCCGCATCACCGGCATGAGCACCGGCTTCACCGACTTGGACGAGCTGACCTCAGGCTTGCAACGCTCCGATTTGATCGTCGTCGCCGGGCGGCCGTCGATGGGCAAATGCCTAGGCAAAGGCACGCGGGTGCTGATGTATTCTGGCGAATTGCGCAAAGTCGAAGACCTGCAAATCGGCGATGAGCTCATGGGCGACGATTCCACACCCAGACGGATTTTGTCCCTCGCGCGGGGACAGGAAAACATGTATTGGGTGCGGCAAAACAAAGGCATTGATTACCGCGTCAACGAATCGCATATTCTTTCGTTAAAACGCAGCAGGGAAGATGGAACGCATCGCCACGGCGAGGTGTTGAACATCGAGTTGCGTGATTATTTAAAGCAGTCCGACACATTCAAATCCAACTACAAGGGCTACAAGGTCGGTGTTGAATTCAGCCGCCAAGAAACCCCGGTCGAACCTTATTTCCTAGGGCTTTGGCTGGGCGATGGCAATGCGGCTGATGTCAGAATCTCCAGCCAAGACGCTGAAGTGGTGCGCTATCTGCGTGAGTACGCGCAGCGTTTGGATATGCAGTTGAGCGAACAAATCGCCGAAGGCAAATGCCCAGTGTATGGCATCACCAGCGGCAAGCGCGGCGGCAATCAGGCCGACAAAGACTCGTTGCAAGGAAGCTTGCGGGCATTAAACCTGATCGGCAACAAACACATCCCGCCGCAATATCTGGCAAATTCCAGCGAGAATAGGCTGCAACTCTTGGCGGGCTTGATTGATAGCGAGGGCTACTTTGACGCGCAATGCGGCGGCTATGAAATTACCCAATCCAACCGCGCATTGGCGCAGCAAATTAAATTCCTTGGCGATACCTTAGGCTTCCGCACCGCCTTAATTGCCAAGACCGCCGAAATCAAAACGACCGGCTTTGCCTGCGAAGTGTACCGAGTGCGCCTGTTCGGCGATGTCGAGCGCATCCCAGTCAAAATCCCGCGCAAACAAGCAAGTGCGTGGACATGCCAGCGTTCGTGGAACCAAACCGGCATTACTGTCGAATTCGATAGTTTCGATGACTATTACGGTTTTGCAATCGATGGCAACGGCTTATTCCTGCTGGAAGATTTAACCGTCACCCATAACACCACCTTCGCGATGAACATCGCCGAAAACGTCGCCATGCAAGGCGTGCCGGTGGCGGTGTTCAGCATGGAAATGCCCAGCGAACAGCTTGCACTGCGCATGATGTCCTCGCTTGGCCGCATCGACCAGCACCGCATCCGCACCGGCAAGCTGGAGGAAAACGAATGGCCTAGGGTCACCTCGGCGATCAACATGCTGGCCGACACGCAATTGTTCATCGACGACACGCCGGCGCTGACCCCCACCGAAGTGCGCGCCCGCTGCCGCCGGCTGGCCCGCGAATACGGTCAACTGGGGCTGGTGGTGCTGGACTATCTGCAGCTGATGCAAATCGGCGGCAACGGCGCCGAAAACCGCGTCAACGAGATTTCCGAGATTTCCCGCGCGCTGAAAGCTTTGGCGAAGGAAATGAATGTGCCGGTGATCGCCCTGTCGCAGCTCAACCGCAACCTGGAGCAGCGCCCGAACAAACGCCCGATGCCGTCGGACTTGCGCGAATCCGGCGCCATCGAACAGGACAGCGACCTCATCATGTTCATTTACCGCGACGAGGTGTACAACCCGGAAAGCGCCGACAAAGGCACGGCGGAAATCATCGTCGCCAAACAGCGCAACGGCCCCATCGGCATGGTGCGCCTGACGTTCCAAGGGCAGTTCACACGCTTCGACAACCACATTTCCGACCCTTACGCCGCCGAGGCCAAGGCCGCCGAGGCGGCGGCGGACGCGGCGCCGAACACGCAAAACAGCGGTTTTCAAATCCCCCGCGACATGCCGAATTTTTCGCTGCCGTCTTTCCTGCGCACTGACCTTAAATAAAGGCGGCGTAGCGCTGGCATCCTTGCCGGCAATCTTAAAAGATGTAGCGTCGGCATCCTTGCCGGCGCTTGAGGCTTTTCCAGATTTCGGCCGGCAGGATGCCGGCGCTCCAACGCAAACGCCGGCAAGATGCCGGCGCTACGACACAAAGCGCTTCTTCCGCATGGCCGAAGCATCTTGCCAATCAGGTGAATAAATGACCCATCCCCTGCACCGCGCCGACCCGCCACCGCTGGACGAGCCAGCGCAAGCCGCGCGGCTGCCCGCCGCCCACGCCCTGCTCGACATGGCCGCGCTGGGCCACAACCTCGCGCAACTGCGCCGCCTCGCCCCTGCCGCCAAATTGATGGCGGTCATCAAGGCCAACGCCTACGGCCACGGCGCGTTGGCCGTCGCCCGCGCACTGCCCGCCGCCGACGCCTTTGCCGTCGCCCGCGTCGAAGAAGGCGTGGCGCTGCGCGAGGCCGGCATCCGCCAGCGCATCGCCGTGCTGCAAGGCTTCCTCGACGCCGACGAATTGGCGCTGCACGTCCGCCACGGCCTGGAGCCGGTCATCCACCGCGTAGAGCAAGTGGACATGCTGGAAGCCGCCGCGCCGGCCAGCGCCTTGCCGGTGTGGCTGAAGCTTGACAGCGGCATGCACCGGCTCGGACTCGACGCCGCCGCGTTCGCCGCCTGCCACCGCCAACTCAGCCAGTGCCGCTCGGTGGCGCAGCCGCCGTTTTTGATGACGCATCTGGCCAGCGCCGACGCGCTGGAAGACCCGGCTACGCCGCGCCAACTCGACCTGTTCGCCGGTCAAGTGACTGGCCTGCCCGGCGAGCGCAGCGCCGCCAACTCGGCCGGCCTCTTGGCCTGGGACGCGGCGCGGACGGAATGGGCGCGGCCGGGCATCAGCCTGTATGGCGTGTCGCCGTTCCCGCACCGCACCGGCGCCGACGACGGCCTCAAGCCGGTGATGACTTTGCGCACCCGGCTGATTGCCATCAAGCCGCTGGCGACAGGCGACGCGGTGGGCTACGGCGGCGACTGGATTTGCCACCGCCCCACCCGCTTAGGCATCGCCTCCATCGGCTACGGCGACGGTTATCCGCGCCACGCCCGCTCCGGCACGCCCGCGCTGGTGCGCGGCCAGCGCGTGCCGCTGGCCGGGCGAGTGTCCATGGACATGATCGCGCTGGATTTGACCGACTGCGCCGAGGCGCAAGTCGGCGACAGCGTGACCTTGTGGGGCGCGGGCCTGCCGGTCGAAGAAATCGCCCGCCACGCCGACACCATCCCTTATGTGCTGCTGTGCAATGTCACGCCCAGGGTCAAGCGGCTGGCAGTTTGACGGAGCGTCGGTATCTTGCCGGCCCTAATCGTAGCGCCGACATCCCTGCCGGCGTTCTTCTCGCACCCAAGCTCCAATAATGAGGAATAAGCCATGAACCAACCCGCTTTGAAGCTGCCCACGCTCTATGAACAACTCGTGGCGCTGCCTGAAAACATCACCGGCGAAATCATCGACGGCGAGCTGTATACCCAGCCGCGCCCCGCCCCCAGGCATTGCGAAGCCGGCAGCGCGCTGGGCATGCGCGTCGGCCCGCCATTTAGGTTTGGCGAAGGTGGCCCCGGCGGCTGGTGGATTGTGGACGAGCCGGAAATCCATTTTGTCCGCGACACCGTGGTCGTCGTGCCGGATCTGGCCGGTTGGCGGCGCGAGCGCATGCCCGCCCTCCCGGAAGACCACCGCTTTGAAGTCGCACCGGATTGGGTTTGCGAAATCCTCTCGCCGTCCACCGGGAAAAAAGACCGCATCAAGAAAATGCCGCTGTATGCCCGCGAAGGCGTGGCTTATGCGTGGCTGGTCGATCCGCTGGCGCGGACCTTGGAGGCGTTTAAGCTGGAGCAAGGACTGTGGGTGTTGATCGCCACCTTGGCGGACGAGGCGCCGGTGAGCGTGGCGCCGTTCGATGCGATCACATTTTCGCTGGCGGATTTGTGGGGGTGAACTGCGGCGAGGGCGCCGCCCGGTCTGCGACGCGCGGCGGGATTTGCAGACCCGCCGTTTAGGTTTGCGCTTTGCAGCCGAGCTGAAACGTTACGGACGGGGTTGCAAGCCCCGTCCAGCTTCACGCAGCTTGCCGATTGCGGGGTGTTCGGCAATATTAACCAGCGGCGCCTGGTCAGGCCCCGCCGCCCAACTGGCCGAGCATCGCCAACACGCGGGCCAGCTCGGCGTCCAGCGGGGCCAGCCGTTCGGCGATAAGCGCCGGCTCACGCTGGCGGATCGCCTCCTCCAGCCGCTCGGCCCAATCCCCCAGGGGCTTGGCCCCCAGTGTCCGCGCCACGCCTTTGAGGTTGTGGGCCAGGCGGCTGGCGGCGACCCAGTCGCCCGCCGCCAGCGCCGCCGGAAACTGTTCGACAAAGCCGCTGGCGCGGCTGTCGCGGAACAGTTTCAGCATGCGCAGGTAAAAGTCTTCGCTGCCGCGCACCTGCGCCAAGCCTGCCAGGCTGTCGATGCCGGGCAGCGTCGGCAGGCGCGACGGCCGGGGCGGCGCCGATGCGGCATCCGCCGACGGCGCGGCCGGCGGCTTCGGCCTGACCCATTGCAGCAGCGCCGCGCACAATTGCGCAAAGTCTACCGGCTTGGTCAGGAAGGCGTCCATGCCGACGGCCCGGCATTCCTCGCGGTCGCTGGCCATGGCGTTGGCGGTCAGCGCGATGATGGGCAAGCCCCGGCAGCGTTCTTGGGCGCGCAGCCGGCGGGTGGCCTCGTAGCCGTCCATCACCGGCATCTGGCAGTCCATCAGAATGCAGTCCGGCAGCGCCTCCGCCACCGCCTGCAAAACCTCCTCGCCGTTCACAGCCAGCCGGACGCTCATGCCGGCCTGCCGCAACAATTCGCAGATCACCTCTTGGCTGAGTTCGACGTCTTCCGCCAGCAGAATGTCCGCGCCCCGCAGCCGGGCCAGCGCGGCGCCATCGCCGCCGGGCCGGCCTGCGTCCTGCGGCGGCGCTTGCCGGGTGGCGGCGCAGCGGACGGTGAAATGGAAGGTGCTGCCTATGCCGAGGCGGCTGTCCACGCCGATGCGCCCGCCCATCATTTCCACCAGCCGCCGGCAAAGCGCCAGCCCCAGGCCGGTGCCGCCGAAATTGCGCGTCGTCGAGGCGTCGGCTTGGCTGAACGGCTGGAACAGCCGCGCCTGTTGCTCAGGCGACAGGCCGATGCCCTCGTCGCTGACCGCGAAGCACAAGACCGTCTGCCCCGCCGCCTGCACCTGCTGCTCCGCCGTCACGCGCACCTCCCCGCGCGAGGAGAATTTGATGGCGTTGCCGACAAGGTTGATCAGCACTTGGCTGATGCGGTGGGAGTCGCCTAGGAAGGCCGCTTGCGCCAATGCCGCGTCCATTTGGATCACGAGGCTCAAGCCTTTGTCGCGCGCCCGGTCGGCCAACAGGGCGCCGAGGTTGTCTAGCACTTGGCCGACGGCGAAAGGTTCTTGCGCGATGTCGAGCTTGCCGGCTTCGATTTTGGAAAAATCCAAAATGTCGTCGATGATGCGCAGCAGGGCATTGGAAGCCGCGTTGATCTTGACCAGGTAATTGCGCTGGCGCTCGCTGAGGTTGGTTTGCAGGCACAGTTCCACCATGCCCATGACGGCGTTCATCGGGGTGCGGATCTCGTGGCTCATGTTCGCGAGGAACAGGGATTTGGCGCGGTTGGCCTGCTCGGCCTTGCGGCGCGCGTCGGCGAGTTCCAGGGTGCGCTCGGACACCAGTTCCTCCAAGTGCTGGCGGTGGCGATCCAACTCTTGGCCGATGCGCTTCCTTTCGGTGATGTCCTCCTTCACGTCGATGTAATGGCTGATTTCGCCGTCCGCGCGGCGGATGGGGGTGATGATGGCGTATTCGATGTATTCCTCGCCATTCTTGCGGCGGTTGACCAGTTCACCCTTCCAGGTTTGCCCTTGCGTCAACGTCTGCCAAAGGTTCTCGAATGTCGCCACCGGCGTCTTGCCAGACTTCAAAAAGCGCGGGTTTTTGCCCTGCACCTCCTCACGGCTGTAGCCGCTGCAACGCTCAAAAGCGGCGTTGACGTATTCGATGTTGGCGGCGAGGTCGGTGATGACGATGCTGACCGGGCTTTGCTCGACCGCCATGGACAACTTGCGCAATTCTTCCAAGAAGCGCTGGCGCTCGGTGATATCGTGCGCCGTGGCATAGGTGACGCCGTCGTTTTCGTCAAAGTACGCCGTCCATGACAGATATACGACTGTGCCGTTTTTGCACAGGTAGCGGTTTTCAAAATTGAGCGACGGGCGGGATGCCACGAGCTGGCGCATTTCATCGCGGGTGCGCTGGCGATCCTCCGGCACGACGAATTCCAGAAACGGCCGGGCCAGCAGTTCGGCTTCGCTGTAGCCGGTCAGCCGCATCCACGCCGGGTTCACCTGCCTGAAACAGCCAAACGGGTCGGCGATGCACATGGGATCGATGGACAGCGTGAAGAACCGGAAATATTGCTCCTTCTCGCGGGCCAGGCGGTTATGTTCGGTCACGTCGCGGGCGGCGGCAAACACGCCGGCCACGTTGCCGCCCTCATCGCGGTACAGGCTGGCGTTGTAGAGGACTTCGGTGATGCGGCCGTCGCGGTGGCGGATGGCCAGCGGGTAGTTGATGACCGCGCCTTCCGAAAACACTTTTTTATAGCTTTCGTGCGCTTTGTCAGGCTCGGTGAAGTAGTCGGCAAAATTTGTCCCAACCAGTTCGGCACGGCCCCGCCCCGTCACTTGTTCGGTGGCCCGGTTGACGTCGGTGATCTTGCCCTCGGCGCAGATGGTGACCAAGGGGTCGAGACTGGCCTCGATCAGGTTGCGGGCATAGCGGAACGCCGCCTGCTCGGTCTGCGCCTTGCGCAAGGCATCGATGGCCCGCCTTTGCTCGACGATGTCGGTCACGGTGCCGACCAACCGCGACAACCGGCCTGCTGTGTCAAAGAACCCGCGCGCCGACTCCACCAGCGTGGCCTCCGCGCCGTCGCCCCGGATCAGGCGGTATTCGATGTGGTAGCTGTCCGCCTGCGGGCCTAAGTCCGCCAACACGGCCAGGAAGCGCGGACGGTCATTGGGGTGGATGCGTTGGAAGTAGTTTTGCCCGCTGTCGGAGCGGGCTTGCGCCGCAGGCACCCCCAAGATGGCGGCGCTGGCGTCAGTGCGCAAGACGCGGTCACTGCCGGGTTCCCATTCAAAGGCGAAGGTGTGGCTGGCTTCAAGCGCCATCCGCATGCGCGCCTCGCTCTCGCACAGCGCCCCTTCGATGCGCTTGCGCCCGGTGATGTCGGTGTGGGCGATGACTGCCCCGCCGTGTTTGGTTTTCAGCGGGGTGGCGTTCATCGTGAACCAGCGCTGCTGTGTGGGCGAGTGGCAGGGGTAGTCGTGGCTGAAAATCTCCGCCGTTCCCGCCAACACCGACTGGACACCCGCTTGCACCGCCTGCGCGTCGCTGTCGCCTGCCGCGATGCGGCAGATATCCAGATAGTTGGCGCCGATATCGTGGTCGGGGTTGCGGTCGTTTTCCACGGCAAAGCGCCGCCAAGGTTCGTTGACGGCGACGATGCGGCCGTCGCCGTCCAGCACCGCCATGTGGCTGCTGACGGCGTCCAGCACGGCGCGCTTGAATTCCTCCGCTTCGCGCAGCACGGCCTCGGCGCGTTTGCGCGCGCCCACGTCGCGCAAGATGGCCGTCATGAACGTCTGCCCGGCAATCTCGGCCTGGGAGATGGACGCCTCGACCGGTAATTCGCTGCCGTCGGCGCGCAGCGCGTATATTTCGCTCAGCGCCCCCATGTGCCGACTGGTTGTCCCCGCCTGCGCGAAGCGCCGCATATGCTCCGCGTGGCTGTGGCGGAAACGCTCAGGCAGCAGGCGCTGCAACGGTGCGCCGAGCATCTGCGCGGCGCGGTGGCCAAACATCTTTTCGGCGGCCGGGTTGAACAGCCGGATGCGCTGTTCGGCGTCCACGGAGATGACGGCGTCCATCGCCGAATGGATGATGCCGTCAAGCCGCTCGCGCTGCCCGCGCAAGTCTTCCTCGGCCTGCTGCCTGGCCAGCGCGGTGGCGACTAGGTCGCTGACGGACTGCATGAGCTGTAGCTCGTCCTCGCCAAAGCAGTCGCGCTCAACGCTGCCGAAGGACAGCGTGCCTAAGATGCGGCCTTGGAATGACAGCGGGTGGCAGGCGTAGGCGCGGATGCCAAACGAGCGGATCAGCGCGGTTCTCGCATCCGTGGCGCCGGACAGGCCACAGGCGATGACAGGGTGGCCCGCCTCGGCGACGAGGCCACAGACCGAAGCGCCAAAATCCAGCCATTCCATAGGCCCGGACTGCGCTTCCGGGAGGCCCGCGCAGGTGTTCAAACGCAGCCGCCGCCCGTCGCCATCGACCCGATAATTGAGGAAAATCTGGCAACCGAAATGCGGCATGGCCTTTTCGCAAATGGCTTGGATAATCTGTTTGGGCGTGTCGCTGCCCAGCAACGTCTTGGCCGCTTCGGCCAACAGGGCAAGCCCCTGGCTTTTCTGCGACAGCCTGGCCTCCATCTGCTTGTGCGCGGCCATGTCGCGGACGATGGACAGGAGCAGCATGCCCTGCCCCTGGCTTTTCACGCGCTGGGTGTTGATTTCCACCGGGATGCGCCGACCGTCCTTGGCCAACAGGATTTTCTGGCGCTGCAAGACCTCATATTCGGCTAGGCGCGCCCAATCTGCGGCAGGCGTCGCGCCGTCCTCTCGGATGAGGATATTCCCAGGCGGCAGCGCCAGTATCTCCGCCTCGCTGCGGCCCGACAATGCGCAGAAGGCCGGGTTGGCGCGCAGGCATCGGCTCTGACTGGCGTCTGTGGACATTTCACGCAGCAAAATGCCGTCGAGGGATAGCTCGAACAAATCATCAAAACGATGCATGATTTTTTCCCGGAATATTACAGTTGCAGATTAGTCAGCCAACATCCCGCATGGGCGCAGACAGGAAGCTTATATTCTAATATTGCGAGCAGTGTTTCACGAAGCATCGCCTCGCGCCAAGGCCGGTTGGCATGGCCGTTCCCGCGCACAATGCATGGCGCAGGCGGCAACGGTGGCGGGGGGTTTCGCAGCGGCACCGTGTCGGCCTTATGCGCCGGATGAGCGGCGAAAACTGCTTGGGATACTTGCCGGCCGGCGCGTCCAAGGCTGCGCCGCCGGCCAGCGTTTGGCCTCAGGCGTCGGGGCAAAGCCAGCGTTCTAGGGTCAGGAATGTGGCGCAGGCCGCAGCGGCCATCGCGGCTTCGTCTGCCCCGGCGGCGGTCAGGCGCTCG
>JBJSYU010000285.1:0-3166 GCA_046089945.1 Candidatus Methylumidiphilus sp. | reverse complement strand
CCAGCATCTCGGCGCGGGATACCACCGGGATTTTGCGCTGCTTGGCAGCGACGAGCTCCGGGTTGGCGTTGTTGACGGCGCTGGACACCACGACGACCTCGGCCGTCTGCACGTTCTCCGCGCTATGGCCGACAAACACCTGTGCGCCCAAATCGGCCAAACGGCGGGCGCTGGCGTTCATCTGCAAATCCGAACCGGACACTTGGTAGCCTAAGTTGATCAGCACTTCGGCGATGCCGCTCATGCCGACGCCGCCGATGCCGACAAAATGGATGCGGCGGATGCGCTTCATGCCGTAATGGCCGGCCATGTGTTGGGGCAGGCTCATGCGCCGGCCCCGCGCAGGCAAATCTCGGCGACCCGGCCGGCGGCATCGGGTTTGGCGAGGCCACGGGCAGTCGCAGACATCGCGGCAAGGCGTTCGGGATTGTGGATCAAGGCTTTCAAGGCTTCAGACAGGGTATGCGGGGTCAATTCGGATTGCGCCAACAGCACGGCGGCGCCGGCCTGCGCGAAAAAACGGGCATTGGCGGTTTGGTGGTCGTCGATGGCGTGGGGATAGGGCACCAACAGGGCGGGCAGGCCAACAGCGGCCAATTCGCTCACCGTCATGGCCCCGGCGCGGCAAACCACCATGTCCGCCCACTGATAAGCTTCGGCCATGTCTTCGATGAACGCCGACACCTGCGCGTCGATGCCAAGATGCAGATAGCGCTCGGCGGTCTCGGCCTGCATCGCCGCGCCGGTCTGGTGGCGGACGCTGAGCGCGCCGCCCACCAAGGCCAACGCCGCCGGGACGGTTTCGTTCAGCACTTTCGCGCCTAGGCTACCGCCGATGACCAATAGCTTAAACGCCGTGCCGGGATTGGCGGGCTTGTCCTGCCCCGCCGCGTCGGCGATGGCGCGGCGCAGTGGATTGCCGACACACACGGCGCCGGCCTGTGGCGCAAAACTGCCGGGGAACGCCTCCAGCACATGGCGGGCGCATTTTACCAAGAGCCGGTTGGTCGTGCCGGGAATTCGGTTTTGCTCATGGATCACCAACGGAATGCCCAACAGTCGCGCCATCAACCCGCCCGGCCCGGCGACAAAGCCGCCCATGCCCAGCACCACGTCCGGCCTAAAGCGGCGCAGAATGCCGCCGGCCTGCCAGCAGGCCAGCAGCAGCTTGAACGGCGCCAACAGTTTCGGGCGCAACCCTTTGCCACGGAAGCCGGCCACCGCCAGCCAATCGATGGCGATGCCGGCCTGCGGAACCAGACGCGCCTCCAGGCCGGCGCGGGTGCCCATCCAGTGCAGTTCGCAGCCTTGGGCGCGCAGTTCCTCGGCCACCGCCAACGCCGGAAAAATATGTCCGCCGGTTCCCCCGGCCAAGATCATGACACGCGCGACCATGATGCCCTCTCTCTGGAGATGCTGCCGCTGGCTTCCATCACCTCGCTGCGCACACGGAACAGCAAGGCCAGCGCCGAACACATCACGATCATGCTGCCGCCGCCATAGCTCATCAGCGGCAGGGTCAAGCCTTTGGTCGGCAGCATGCCCATGTTCACGCCCATGTTGATGAACGACTGCAAGCCAAACCAAATGCCTAAGCCATAAGCCGTAAACGCGGCAAAGCGCTTCTCGACCCGCTCCGCCTGCCGGCCAATCACAAAAGCGCGCCATACGATGATCGAGAACAGACTGATAACCACGCATGCGCCCATCAGCCCCAGCTCCTCGCCGATAACCGAAAACAGGAAGTCGGTGTGCGCCTCCGGCAGGAAAAACAATTTCTGCACACTGGAACCTAGGCCCACGCCCACCCATTCGCCCCGGCCAAAGGCGATCAGCGCCTGGGTCAATTGGAAGCCGGTGTTCAGCGGGTCGGCCCACGGGTCGGCAAAGCTCAACACGCGCTTGAGCCGGTAGGCGGAGGTGAACACCAGAAAGCCGGCGCCCACGCCGGCGCAGGCCAACAAGATGCCAAACTGCACCAGCCGGGCGCCGGCCAGATACAGCATCCCCATCGCCACCGCCACAATCACGGCGGCCGAGCCGAAGTCAGGCTCTTTCAGCAGCAACACGCAACCAACCGCCAACATCGCCATCGGACGCAGCATGCCCTGCCAAGAAGACCGCACCAAATCCAGCCGATGGGTGATGAAGCTGGCCATGTAGATGACCGAAATCAGCTTGAACACCTCGGACACCTGGATGCGCACCCCCAACAGGCTCAGCCAGCGGGCGCTGCCGTTCACCGTCTTGCCCAGCCCCGGAATCAGCACCAGCACCAGCAGGAACAGGCCAAAAATAAACAATGTCTTGGAGGAATTCTCCCAAAAGGCCAGCGGGCGGGAGGCGACAAACAGCGCCGCCGCCAGCCCCATGAAGACATGCACAAGCTGGTGCTTGGGGAAATAGAAGCTGTCGTTGGCCAGCTTCTCGCCCAAGTGCAGCGAAGCCGAAGCCACCATGATGTAGCCCAGCACCAAAATCCCCATGCAAGCGCTGAGCAGCACCGTGTCCAGGTAAAAGCGCTTATGCCCCCATTGCAACACCAAACCCCGGCTTTTGCCGGCCACCAGCGTTTTCATCAAACTAAACTCCTTACGGCATCCGCAAACACGCGGCCGCGTTCTTGGTAATCTTTATATTGGTCTAGGCTGGCGCAGGCCGGCGCCAGCAGGACGACATCGCCTTTTTGCGCCAAGCCGCGCGCGGCGGCCACCGCCTGCTTCATGTTATCGGCACGGACAGTCGGCACCAGCGCGCCCAGGGCTTGCTCCAACAACGGCGCGTCGCGCCCCATCAGCACCATTGCCCGGACTTTCGCCGCCACCACCTCGGCCAGCACGGAAAAGTCCGCCCCCTTGCCGTCGCCGCCGGCGATCAACACCGCCGGCTCGCTCAAGCCCGCCAACGCCGCCATGCAAGCGCCGACGTTGGTGGCCTTGGAATCATTCACATAGGACACCCCGCCGACATCCGCCACCCATTGCATGCGGTGGGCTAGGCCGGGAAACTCGCGCAAGGCTTTGGTCATGCCAGCCAGCGACAGGCCAACCGCGTCGCCCAAGGCGATTGCCGCCAAAGCGTTGGCGGCGTTGTGCCGACCTTTGATGCGGATCTCGGCGACCGGCAGCAAAGGCTCTGCGCCGCGCAGCAGCCAATCTTTGCCATC
>JBJSYU010000284.1:0-10272 GCA_046089945.1 Candidatus Methylumidiphilus sp. | reverse complement strand
GTTAACCCCATCCACAGATGGCTGATCCAATGCTGCCGCAATATGATTTATACGATCAAACACTTCTCGCCCCGTGACCACCACACGGGCATGGTCAGTACCAATAAATTGAGCCGTTCTCTCAGCATCGCCTGATTCATCCATGGAACTCCCTTCCGCCTCGACCCCGACGGAAAAAGTTTTAATACGGCTGCTGCTGTTACGTGCCATCAGGGCAACCAGCAGCGAGGAATCCACCCCCCCGCTCAGAAACGCCCCTAGCTGTACATCGCTGACCATTTGCAACCTGACGCTTTCCTCAAGGCTTTCGCGCACTAGACTGACGAGATCTTTGTAAGGCAACCGCGATAGCTCCGCACGCCGCCCCACATCCAGCCGCCAGTATTTTTCAATTCGTGCGGCTCCCTTCTCCAAGATAAGGCGATGCCCCGGCAGGAGCATCTTCACCCCGTTTATCATTGAATATGGCTGGTTTACCGATCCGAATGTCAGTAAAAGACGTAACGCCTCCGTATCCACCTGCCGCTCCACTAATCCACTAGCCAACAATGCCTTTATCTCAGATGCAAACAAAAAATGCTTCGCTGTTTGGCAGTAAAGCAATGGCTTGATACCTAGTTGATCGCGAGCCAATAGTAACCTTTCTTGTCCCTGTCCCTTGCGTTGGTCATAGATTGCTAGGGCGAACATGCCTCGCATACGGAGCAGAAAATCATCGCCATACTCCTCATACATGTGCAGCACGACTTCGGTATCTGAATGGGATTTAAATTGATGGCCCTTTCCCTCCAAGATAGTACGCTCTGAGTGGAAGTTATAAGTTTCGCCGTTATAAATCATCCAAATCAAACCATTATGATTAGTCATTGGCTGATGGCCCGCCGAGGTAACGTCCAGTACGGCAAGCCGCGCCATACCCAAAGCCATGCCTGCCATCCAGTGAATCCCACTATCGTCAGGCCCCCGATGACTCATGGCAACCACCATGCCTTTGATATTTTCAATAGGCGAATTTCCCACTATTCCTGCGATACCGCACATCAAACACACCCTATTGGTTTTCTAGCACGAGCCTCCACGCCGTTCCCGGCATAATATGCTTCGATATTTTCCATGCCACACTTAAGCAAGTGCTCACGTATTTCATCAACATTCCGAAGATGCTTGTGATAATCTGTTAAAGTATCGTGGGTATCAAGGGTAGCCCATATTCGAAGCAATTTAGCTCCAAGCTGAGGATAATCATCCTGATAATCAACGATAGGTGATAAATAAAGGAATATTTTGCGAAGTAGTTTAATCACTACAAATCGTCGTCCCAACCACAACAATCGATGCACTGGCCACAATACAGCAGTAAGTATTTTGCAAAAAATCAAAGCCGCTTTGCCCGGAAATTTCTTCAGCACTGAACGCAATAGATAGCGTGATAGTGTAACGGGATAACCATAAGCATAGTGATCAATCACAAGCAAGCCACCCGGCCTTAGTTGCTCACACAAACTAGCTATAGTCTGCTCTGGGTTTTCGGTATGCTGGATTACGCCAATGCAGACTACAACATCAAACTGTTCAGAGAAAAAGGGAAACGCCATAATGTCTGCTTGGCAAACAGAATACTTCAAAAAAGAGCCACAGTTTTTATAATTGGCCTCAACCGCTGTGGAAAGATCCACTGCAGTAAGAATAGCACCTGCCTCAAGCAAGATTTCACTAAAGCGTCCAGCACCACAGCCAGCCTCAAGCACCTGTTTTTCCTTCACCACTTCTAAAGATCCTCCTAATATACGGGTTAGCCGATCTTTAGAAATCGTTAATCCAATGCGAGAATCAAGCTGGGCGGTGCGGTATTCGTTCCATTGCAGCCCGAAGGATATGGCATAGTTCTCTTGCATCACAAAACGAGGAATGTTGTTTCTGACAGGATACGCGCATCCAGAGAAACAGCAATATTCCGATCCCTTAACTGAATATGTCAGGGGGGTTTTATGCGTTGGGCAAATCAATTTCACTCCGGAGTCAAACATGAAAATTAAGCAAATCAGCGCGGTTTTGAAAAACGTACATAAATAGATGGGCCACGAAGTAGTGGCGTGGAATTTTTTCCAAATAAAGCTAGAATGATAAAAAATGCGGAGGTGGGTTTAATTGGTTTGCGGAATACTCCTAGGGCTCTTCTAGGCCACGAGTGGCGTGGCCTGCGGATGCCCGTCAGGAATGCCATAAACCAATTAAACCCACATCCCAATTTTAATATTCTATTTTATCGGGCAAATGCGTCTATTAACTTCACCATAATATTTCATGCTCAAATTCACAAGAGTACACTCCTGGAAAAGGAGGGCTGTAGAGTATATCTTCGTGCTTCGCCTCTATTTTAAATAAAGTAGCATAGCGCACACCATCTATATCAAACTGGTTTATAGCTCCCATCCATAGACCAACTGTATAGACGTTAGGTTTTAAGCGTACATTTTTCAGGGTAAACCTTACTTCAGTCGCCCTTCCTTCCATTAAATTGGCCGAATCACCTTTACACAGTGTGCTTGCATCTATCAACCGACTCCCAAAGTCATCATAAATTGTTAAATCTATCGTAATATTGCTAATATTTTTATATGAAAATATTGTTATTGAAAATAAAATGTCACAGCCTGTCACAGGCCCAGGAAGTCTTTTTCCGAAGGAATCTAGGGGGAAACACTGAATTGAACGGAATTCGGCCCATCCATTACCGTAGTGCTCTGCGGCAGTAAGGTCGGTTTGATATAATGAGTTACCTCTATAAGTTTCTTGGTATGTGTGTATCACTTGCGAGGCAACCCCCAGTTCAATCAACTCGCCGCCAGCAAAAAACAATACTTTGTCGCTAAGACTCTGTATCGTTGGTAAATTGTGAGATACGAGCAGTATTGTCCTGCCAGAATTTGCAACATCTTCCATCTTCCCCAAGCATTTTTTCTGAAACTGGACATCTCCCACAGCCAGCACTTCATCTACAATCAATATTTCCGGTTCAAGGTGCGCTGCCACAGCAAAAGCCAGCCGCACATACATGCCGGAGGAATAATGCTTAACCGGGGTATCCAAAAATTTGTCCACTTCGGCAAACGCGACAATCTCATCAAACTTGTGGGCAATCTCATGGCTGCGCATGCCGAGAATGGCGCCATTGAGGAATATGTTTTCCCTGCCCGTCAATTCGGGATGGAAGCCGGTGCCAACTTCTAGCAGGCTGGCCACGCGGCCTTTGATGGTGACTTTGCCGGTGGTTGGTGGGCTGATGCGGCTGAGGATTTTCAGCAGGGTGGATTTGCCGGCGCCATTGCTGCCAATGATGCCGATGCGCTCACCTTGCTGGATTTCAAAGTTAATGTCTTTGAGCGCCCAAAATTCTTCTTGCGTCGCGCTGGAATGGGAGGAGGCTGCAAATGGGTGGCGCAGGCGGCGGCGTAGGGTTTGGCCGGCGTTGGTTAGGGTTTCGCCTAGCGTGGCGTAGCGGAAACGCTGGCCTTGCTGTTCGTGGTTGATCACGAAGCGCTTGCCTAGGTTTTCGGCGCGGATGGCGATGGTCATTGCCCCGGTTATCCTTTGGCCGTTAGCCAAGCGTTTAATTCGTCGAGGTTGCGCAAGTCGAGCAGGACTTCGCTGAGCGATTCGAGTCGGTGTGGCGGCAGTTGGCGGAGGCGGCTGTTGAGCGCGTCGGGCAGCGGGCCGAAGCGTTTTTCCAGCAGCCGCAGCAGTATCGACAACTCTCCTTCCTGCCTACCTTCCTGCCTACCTTCTTCCCTACCTTCTTGTTTTCCATCACCGAACACATCCTGATAAAAGCGGGTTTGCTTTAGGTCAATGTCTTGCACGCCTATCATGTTTTTGATCTCCTCGCGGGTCAGCTTAGGGAGCTTATACACCAAAATTGTTTCGATAAAGTCCAGCCATTCGTGCGGCGGCATCGGCGCGGGCTGGGCCAATGCTTTGCGGGTATGTTCGGCCGCCTGTTCGGGCGGGCAGAGCAATAGGCCGATTAGGCTCAGGGCCGGGGAGTTGCCGGGTAATTCGCGTAGGTCTTCCAGATAGACGCGGCGGACTTCCGGCAGGCTCAACAGGCTCTGAAAGTGCCGCAAGCCCAGCCGTTCCACGGCGCGGTCGGGATAGATGACGACGGCATGCCAAGGGTGGGCCGGCTTGTATTGCCGCAGGTATAAAAATATTTCGCTGAAAAACCGGGCGTAAAAGCCATCATCCTGTTGGAATTGCACTTCGGCGAACACATAGGGCCGCGTGGGGTCTGCGCTCGGTGGAATCAGAATGCCGTCTAGGCGGAAGGCGGTCTGTTTGATTTCCTCGGAGCGGAACACATAGCCTGTGGGGTCGCATTCCAGCCCGGCCAGTTCCAAGGCCAAGCCGGGCATGCGCTGGAACAGGCGGTAAAACAGGCTGTCGGTTTTCATGGCTTAGGACGCGATGGTTTCCAGCGGCGGCATGTTCCCGGCTCAATTGGGCTTGCGGATTGTCGGCGCTGCGGCTTCAAGCTGGCGGCGCACGTCTTGCCGGAATGCTTTGAGCGTTTTGCTGCGGCCTTCCTGTCGGCTTTGCGTGACGATTTGCGGCACCCACAACGGCAGGTCGAATTGTGGAAACAGGCGGCTGACGGCGCTGGCGCGGTAGGTGCCGTCGGCCAGCAGCAGGATTTCCAGTGCGCGCCCGTCGTAGCGCCACAGTTCGGCGATGCCTAAGGCGGCATAGTGGCGGAAGTGGGTGCGCGCGCTGATGTCGATTTCCAGCGCCAAGTCGGGCGGCGGGTCGATGTTGAGATCGAGCCGGTCTTTGCCGCGAATCTGCGCTTCGTGCTGGACATAGAAGCATTCGTCCGGCTCCATGGCTTGGGCTGCGCGGTCGTTTTTTAGCGTGACGGAACCCAGCCCACGGAATTCTAGGCCCATCTCTTCCAGCAAGACCTCAACGATGCTGCGGATGATGGTTTTGTAATCTTCGTGGACGGCCAGCGGCGACATGATTTCCAGTTCTCCGTCATGGTAGGCGTAGCGGGCGGCGCGGTGTTCGCCCGCCTCGTCCAGCAGTGCTTCAAATTGCTGCCAATCTAGGCCGCGCACGATGGCTAGCTGGCCCGGTGGGACGGTGATCTGGCTGAACTGGATTTGCATGTCGGCCCTTTAAGCATGTCGCCCAAAATAATGCGCGGAACTATATCACATCGGCAAAGCGCCGTTCGACTTTCTGAAAGTGCCGCAGGCCGCTGGCAAACAGCAGTACTGTGACCGCCAGCGATATCTGGAACGTCGGCCCGTCCAGCGTCACTGTATCGTCGAGCAAACTCCAGCGGAAGCCGTCGATGACGCCGACCATGGGGTTGAGCGCGTAGGCCAGCCGCCAGTCTTCAGGCACCAGCCGACTGCTGAAGCCGACCGGCGAAACGTAGAGGCCAAGCTGCAACACGAACGGCACCACGTAGCGGAAGTCGCGGTAGCTGACGTTGAGCGCGGCCAGCCACAGCCCGGCGCCGATTGCCGCCAACGCCGCCTGCGCGAAGAACAGCGGCATCCACAGCAGTTTGGCGGTGGGCGTGAAGTGTTGCAGCGCCATCAGCGCGAACAGGATCGCCAGCGATATCAGGAAATCCACCGCGTTCACGAACATCGTGCTGACCGGGATGATGATCCTGGGAAAGTAGACTTTGCTGAGCATGTTGGCGTTGTTGACCAGCGATTGGCTGCTGTCTTGCAAGCAGGAAGCGAAGAATTGCCAAGGCAGCATCGCGGCGAAGACCAAGACTGGATAGGGGGCCGCGCCTTCCGTCGGCAGTTTGGCGATGCGGCTGAACAGGACGGTAAACACCAGCATGGTGGTCAGCGGGCGCAGCACCGCCCAGGCCACGCCGATCACGGTCTGCTTGTAGCGGACTTTCAAGTCGCGCCACGCCAGAAAATAAAACAGGTCGCGGTAATCCCACAGCTCCCGCCAGAAGTCTTGGACGGATTTGTTCGGGGTTATGATGGTTTCGTGTTGCGGAGACATTTGCGGCGACTTACCTTATCACTGGGGGCCAAGGCTTGCCTCACGCAAATTCGGCGCAGGCATCTACGATAATCTCTGAGGGAGGGCGCTGTTGCTGATGCGCCGGGCGGCAATAGCTTTGCACATTGGCTACAAACTGATCGACGACCGCGATGTCATACCTGCTCAGTACACAATTTTCAGCCAATCCTTCTGGCCGTTCGGTGGCTTTGCGCAGCAGCAAGATGGGCTTGCCCAAATAAAAACATTCCTCTTGGTTGCTGCCGCCATCACTCACCACAAACTCAGCGGCGGCAATCAGTTTGGTGAAGCTGAAATAATCGCAGCGCGGTCGGAATTCCACATTTGGAAGTTCGGCCAGCCGTTGGTATAGGCCGAATGCGCGCAGCTTGCGTTCCGTCGGCTTGTGCAAGATAAACAGCAAATGCCGGCTTTGGCTGATGCGCTCAACAATCCCGACAACCCGCTGCAAGGCGGCGCGCGAATAAATGTTTTCAAAGCGGTGCAGGTTCACCACGGCAAACGCCCGGCTTGGAATAGTGTGCGGCATACCCGCTTGGCTGGCCAGCGCCAACTGGAGCGCGTCGGCCAAGGTGTTGCCTAAGGTGTCGATTTTCTCGCCGCGATGGCCGGACACATTGCGCAAGGCCCATTGCCCTGGACAGAAAAAATAGTCCGCTAGGCAAAAGGTCATAACTCGCGTGATTTCTTCTGGAAAAGGGTGCAGCAGGTTGAAGGAGCGCAGGCCCGATTCGACATGCCCTACTTTCAGGCTCGCCAGTTTTGCCATCAACGCGCCGAGCAGCGTGGAGAAGGTGTCGCCGTGCACCAGCACGATGCCTTTGCGGTCTTCCCCAAAAATCGCTTTCCGCTGAAACAGGGTTTGCCATAGAATCTTACCCATCCACAGCGCAACCGCCGGTATTGATGCGATATCCTTGCCCTGGTACAGCCGGTAATCAGGTTCGCGCAGGCCGAAGTTTTCGAGTATGTCGGACATGGTCTCGCGGTGTTGCCCGGTCGAAATGAAACGGTAGGCCATGCCTTTTTCGTTGAGGGCTTTGAGTATGGGGGCCATCTTAATCAGTTGCGCCTTGGTGCCGATCACGACATGGATCATGATTGGTGCCGCTCCTCTTCCGCTTCGATGCCCCGGTAATGCAAGGAGGAAATTTGCTCAGACAACAGGCCAATCAGGAAAGTAAACAAGGCTGACATCAATAAAAACAGGCTCATGTTGGTGAAGCGGCCTTGGGTGTAATAGTTATAGGCGTACAGATCCAGCCCTGACCCAAACAAGAAGACGCTGACCGGCAGAAACACCCGCATCGGCGAAAACAGTGCGCCGATTTTCAGGATAATCATGAAAAACCTCGCGCCGTCCCGGAACAGTTTGATTTTGCTCTTGCCTGTCCGCTTGCCGGCATGGATGGGCACATAGGCGACGGGAAAGCCGGCGCGGAAGAACGCCATCGTGCTGGTGGTGGGATAAGAAAAGCCGTTGGGCAGCAGGTATAGAAACGTGCGGAAGCGGCTGGCGCGGACGGCCCGGAAGCCCGAAGTCAAATCCAGAATGGGGTAGCCGGTCATCACGCTGGCGAAGCGGTTGTAGAAACCATTGGCAAACCGCCGCGCCAGAGAGGCATGCGAGGAGGCCACGCGCGCACCGACTACGAGGTGGTAGCCCTCGTCGATCTTTTCCAAAAGCCTTGGGATGTCAGCAGGGTCGTGTTGGCCGTCGGCGTCCATGAACACAATGACATCGCCTTTAGCCTTGCGCGCCCCGGCCTTGACCGCCGCGCCGTTCCCCAGGCTGTGGGGATGGCGGATGACCCGCACTTGGTTGGCGGCACACACCGCGTCCGTGTCGTCCGTGGAGCCGTCATTGACCACGACAATTTCGGCTTCGCCACAGGCTTGCCGCAACTTGGGCAAAAGCACGCGCAAGTTTGCCGCCTCGTTCTTGGCGGGGAGGACTATTGAGAGGGTTTGTCGGGCTGTTTTTTCGTTTGGCATAGCCGGCGGAGCTGTGGCGGGGGTCAAGGCGCACGATCCCAATTTTGGATGGATGCGGGTTGGCGGGCAAGGTCTTCTTGGAGATTCCTGCGCAGGCGCCCGATTTCCGCAGGATAATCATGCTGGGCCAGAATGCCGCTGGTCGGCACCGGGGTGGAAAGGAGCATGTTTTCCGTTGATTGCAGGTGGCTCAACGCTTCCGAATACAGCCCTTGGCCAGCCAGCAAAGCCACCTCCACCATGCCGGTCTCCGGGTCGCCGCTCAATTTTAGCGCCTTGGAAAAATGCGCCAACGCCGCCGCGCCATGTTTTCTTTGCGTTTCAATGGCGCCTTGCATGTGGGCCAGCAGGTATTCATTGCTGATATTGCCTTTGACGGTCGGATTGGCAATCAGCGTCGCCAGCATGTCGTCAAGCAAATCCAGCGTCATCCCTTGGCATTTGGCCTGCCCGGTGAGGCTGACCAACTGATCCAGCATGTCAAATATTTGCGAATCAAAGTACACGTCCGTGGTTTTCATCATACGCAGGGTCTCATTGAAATACGCCTGCGCAGGCTGATCGATTTGGCAATTGAGCACCATCCGGTGCAGGCGCAGCTTGAGGTCTTTGGGATGCTTTTGCGTCGCCGCCGCCAGGACGTCCAACGCCTTGCCATGCATGCCCATGCGGTAATAGACATTTGCGGCATAGCGCTGCGCCCTGGCCGAGTCGGGGTGTTGCGCCGCCCAATACAGCAAAAGCTCCGGCTCGCTGCTCCACAGCTTGGCCTTGGCGGCAGTGAAGCCCAGCATGATGGCCAGCATGCCCAGCACACAGCAAGCAATGAGCTTGCGGTAGGCAACCGGCACATAGGCCAGTGGCAGGAACAAAAACACCGCGGGCAGGTAATTGCGGTGTTCATAATATAAGTCGAGCGGCACCACCGTCGATTCCAGCGCGTGGCCCGCCAAAAAGAACAACACGGCCAAGCTGAACAAGGGATAGGCCCGGCGCATTCGGCAGGCAAGCCACACGAGGACGGCGAGGGCGGCCAATGACCACAGGGTGGCTGGCGGCGTCAGCAGGCCATGCGATATAGGGTAATCGTCGTTGAACAGCGAGCCGGAATAGAGCTTAGGTATCAGCAGGTCATACAGGTAAGTCAACAGGATTCTGGCTTCTGTCAGCCCCCGTTCAACAGCGGTGAACCCCCTGGGCGCAAATGCCCCGGCATGCCCTGGCAGTAACATCCGCCCCAAGTAGAGTAAAAGCACTGCTGTCGGAACGCCAAAACACAACAATGTCCATGTCCGGTCGGGGTGGCGGGCTAACAGGCTTTGCTGGCGCAGCGCGGTGAATTCAATGACGCCCAACAGCACCGGCAGCAAAACCCCGTTTTCTTTGCTCAACACGGCCAGTAGTGTGCAGGGCCCCAGCGCCGCCGCCATAAGCGCGTGGCCGCTGGCAGGGCGGGTCTGCATGAGTTCCCGGCCCCACAGGTACAATAAAATTCCGCAAATGGAAAATAGCGCCGACAACATGGCCATGCGTTGCACGACATACAGCGTGGTCGAAACATGCAGGGGATGGAGCAGCCACAAGCCAGACGCGGCCAGCGCCAGCCATTCGGCGTTTTCGCGCAGGGATGGCAGGCTGTTCAGGCGGACTATCTTCAGGCAACACCAAAACACCAGCACGCCATTCAGCGCATGGATCAGCAGGTTGGTGTATTTGAACGACCAAGGCTGCGAAGGCCACGAGGTGTCGTTCAACAAAAAACTGAGCAGGGAGATCGGCCGCCCGGTCGGGCCGGCAATGCCGCCTTTCAAATAGCGGACAAGGCCATGCCAGTCTTCGATGCGGCCAAAGTCGCCCAAGGCCGACAGGTTGGCAAAGTCGTCAAACAGAAACGGGCCGTCCAGCCCCGGCCAATAGGCCCACAGGCACAGGCCGACCAACGCAAGCAGGCCAAGCCCGGCGCTTAGCGGCCACCCTAGGCGCACATAAAAAGAACGCCCCTTGCGGGGCGTTCCATTATCCAGTGTTGGCTGGATGTCAGGCATGGCTAATTAGCTGCAAGACTTTGGCAGATACTTGGCTAGCACACCCGTGGCGCCGGTGCCCGGAACGCATCTCCAATTTAACGAACCACCGCCTGCCGTTGAAGGCACGATGGTATATGTCTTGCCGCCGATAGGCGCCGCGACAGAGCCCGCCCCTTTCATCGTGACGGTGATT
>JBJSYU010000283.1:0-11709 GCA_046089945.1 Candidatus Methylumidiphilus sp. | reverse complement strand
GTCGGTGGGCATCTACAAAGGCGTGCCGGTGCTGGACTTGGATTATGTGGAAGACAGCGACGCGGAAACCGATATGAATGTGGTGATGAACGATGCCGGGGCGTTCGTGGAAGTGCAAGGCACCGCCGAAGGCCACGCCTTCCGCCGCGAGGAGTTGGACGCCATGCTGGCACTGGCCGAGATTGGCATCAAGGATTTGCTGGAACACCAGCGGGTGGCTTTGTTGGGGGCGAAGTTGTAAAGAAAGCGCTGAATTAAGCGCCCTCTCCTCAACCCCTCGCCCCCAGGGGCGAGGGGACTTAATCAGAGCCTCCTAAAGCAAGTATTTGGCCTCACTAGGCAAACGCCGTGTTTGAAAACCCCGCCGATCTCATTAAGCAAATCAGCCTAGGCGAAGATTCAGTTCTCGAATTGAAGGCTGTGGAATTCGTCGGCGATAAAATCAGCGGCCCGCACCGCCACGGCATGGCCGATGAATTGGCGGCGATGGCGAATACCCATGCCGGCGTCATCTTGCTTGGCGTGGACGACAAAACCAAAGCCATCGTCGGGATTCCGCTGGATAAGTTGGATCTTGTGGAAACTTGGCTGCGCGGCATTTGCAATGACCTGATTGAGCCGCCGCTTAATTGCGTCATCCGCAAAACGCCCATCATCGATAAAACTATTATCCGCATTGATGTGCCGCGCAGCTTGTTTGTGCATCAAAGCCCCGGCGGTTATTTTTGCCGCATCGGCAGTTCCAAACGGCAACTCAAGCCCGATGCGCTGGCCCGGCTGTTCCAGCAGCGCAGCCAAGTGCGGCTGATTCGCTTTGATGAGCAAACTGTGCCGACTGCCACGCTGGACGATTTGCAGCCGAAATTGTGGCGCCGTTTCCGCACCGCCATGTCGTCGCCGGAGGACGCGGTGTTTCTGGAAAAAATGAAACTTATCGCCGCCGATGGCGAGACGCTGCGGCCCACTATCAGCGGCGTGTTGATGGCCTGCGAAGCCCCGGAAACCTTCCTGCCCAACGCCTACATTCAAGCCGTTTGTTATCGCGGCACGGAACGCGCCGGGGCTTATCAACTGGACGCCCACGATATCGCCGGGCCGCTGGACTGGCAAATCAAGCATGCTTGCAAATTTGTCGAAAGCAATATGCGGGTGTATGCGGTCAAAGCCCCACACCGCATCGAAACCCCGCAATATGCAATGAACGCCGTGTTTGAGGCCATCGTCAACGCCGTGGCGCATCGGGATTATTCGATTTATGGCGCAAAAATCCGGCTGCACATGTTTTCCGACCGGCTGGAGATATTCTCGCCCGGCACAATTCCCAATAGCATGACACTCGATAGTCTGTCGGAGCGGCAGTCGGCGCGCAACGAATTATTGACCTCGCTGCTGGCCCGCTGCCCGATGAATGTCGATGCCTGGGGTAGCCAGCGCAGTTTTATCATGGACAAGCGCGGCGAAGGGGTGCCGATTATTTTGTTGGCCAGCGAACAACTGTCGGGGCGCAGGCCGGAATACCAATTGCTGGACGATGCCGAATTGAAGCTGACTATTTTTGTGGCCGCGCCGCCTGCGGAGCATGACTATCTACACAAGCCCCTCTCCCCCAACCCCTCTCCCGCTGGGAGAGGGGAGTAGAATAGATGCCTTTTTCATAGGCTAGTCACGCGATGCTTGGTCAAAACCCCACCCGGCTAGGTGGCGAAATACCGCTTTATACCCATTGTGCAAACCCAACCAAAACCCAACGATTCCCATGACCCAACAACTTTTTGAGCAAGCCCAAATACATATCCCCGGCGGCGTCAATTCGCCCGTGCGGGCCTTTAAAAGCGTCGGCGGTGCGCCGGTGTTCGTGGCGCGGGCGGAAGGCGCGTATATTTACGACACCGACGGGCGGCGCTACATCGATTATGTCGGTTCCTGGGGGCCGATGGTGCTGGGCCACGCCCATCCGGCGGTGTTGCAGGCGGTGCATGAGGCGGTGGACCGCGGCTTGAGCTACGGCGCGCCGACGATGACCGAAACGGTGATGGCGGATCGTTTGTGCGAACTGGTGCCGTCCATGGACATGGTGCGCGTGGTCAGTTCCGGCACGGAGGCGACGATGTCGGCGATTCGGCTGGCGCGCGGCTACACCGGGCGCGACAAGATCGTCAAGTTTGAGGGCTGTTACCACGGCCATTCCGACTCATTGCTGGTCAAGGCCGGTTCCGGCGCGTTGACCTTCGGTGTGCCGAGTTCGCCGGGCGTGCCGGCGGCCTTGGCCGAACACACGCTGACCTTGGCTTACAACGACACGGCGGCGGTGCGGGCGGTGTTCGCGGAGTGCGGGGCGCAGATTGCCTGCGTGATTGTCGAGCCGGTGGCGGGCAATATGAATTGTGTGCCGCCGGCGCCGGGGTTTTTGGAGGCGCTGCGCGAGGTCTGCGACGCCGCCGGCGCGGTGTTGATTTTTGACGAGGTGATGACCGGCTTCCGCGTCGCCTTGGGCGGAGCGCAGGCTTTGTATGGCGTCACCCCGGACATGACGACGCTGGGCAAGGTCATCGGCGGCGGCATGCCGGTCGGCGCGTTCGGCGGGCGGCGGGCGATCATGGAACGGCTGGCCCCGCTCGGCCCGGTGTATCAGGCCGGCACCTTGTCCGGCAATCCGGTGGCGCTGGCGGCGGGGTTGAAAACCTTGGAGTTGGTCAGTGTGCCGGGCTTTTATGCCGAATTGACGGAGAAAACCCGTTATTTGATCGAAGGCCTGGCCTTGCAGGCCAAGCGGGCTGGTGTTGCGCTGTCGGCCAATCAGGTCGGCGGCATGTTTGGGCTGTTTTTCACCGACGCCGGCGCCGTGGACAGCTTCGCCAAGGTGATGGGCTGCGACGTGCCGCGCTTCAACCGCTTTTTCCACGGCATGTTGGCGGAAGGCGTGTATTTGGCACCGTCAGCGTTTGAGGCGGGCTTTGTGTCCATCGCCCACAGCCAAGACGTGTTGGACGAAACTTTGGCGGCGGCGGGGCGGGTTTTTGGTGGGTTGTAGGGGCGCTGCCATTCAGTTAAGCCGTTCGTGGTGAACCCTTCGACTACGCTGAGGAGAGCCTTGTCGAGGCGCATTGATATTACCGTGTTTTGTTGATATTACAAACGCTGTAATCACGATGCCCTAAGATGCCAATATCGATTTAGGACACTATAAAGGACACCGATGAAAACCGTCAAAGACGCCTGCGCATTGCAAGCCAATGCGCTTGAAATTCGGGTTAGCGATCAAATCGAGCAACTCGACGAACTGATTAAGGACGAGGGCAATGGCCAAGCCTACTTCGACAGAACCCACATCACCCAGGGCATGAGGAGGCTGGTGGTGGAAGGCGTCGCCCGTTTGGCTGGCAAATCCAATCAGGCAATCTTCCATCTCAAGCAAGCCATGGGCGGCGGCAAAACCCATGTGATGGTCGGTTTTGGCTTGCTTGCAATCCATCCCGATTTGCGCAGGCAATTGTGTCCCGATGTGCCTTATCAAGAAGCCTTTGGCTTGGCAAAGATTGCCGCCTTCAATGGCCGCAACAGTCCGCAGCATTTTTTGTGGGGCGAGATTGCCGCGCAGCTTGGCAAGGCCGAGGTCTTCAAGGATTTCTGGGCGGCCGGCCCTAAGGCGCCCGACGAAAAGGATTGGCTCAGGCTATTTGAGGGCGGCGAACCGATCTTGATTCTGCTGGACGAAATGCCGCCGTATTTCCATTATCTCGATACGCAGAAAGTCGGCAATGGCACGGTGGCGGACATTGCCACCCGCGCTTTTGCCAATATGCTGACCGCCGCCAGCAAGAAAGCCAATGTCTGTGTCGTCGTGTCTGACCTTGCGGCCTCTTACGACGCCGGCACCCGGCTGATTCAAAAAGCTTTGGAAGATGCCCGCCAAGAGTTGGGCCGACAGGAACGCAATATAACGCCCGTGGATCTGGCCGGCAACGAAATTTACGACATCCTGCGCAAACGCCTTTTTGCGTCCTTGCCAGACCGCGCCGTGATTGAAGATGTGGCTTCGCGGTATGGCCGCGCTTTGGAAGAAGCCAGCCAAGCCAAAGTCGCGGCTAGAGGCGCGGAAGCGATAGCCGATGAAATCGTCAATACCTACCCGTTCCATCCACGCCTGAAAAACCTTGTCGCGCTGTTCAAGGAAAACGAAAAGTTCAAACAAACCCGTGGCTTGATGGAATTGGTTTCCCGGTTGCTCAAATCGGTTTGGGAACGGCAGTCCAACGATACCTTTCTGATTGGCCCACAGCATTTCGACCTTTCGATTGCGGAGGTGCGCGAAAAGCTGGCCGAAATCTCCGAAATGCGCGACGTCATCGCCAAAGACCTCTGGGATGCCAATTCATCGGCGCATGCGCAAATCATCGACCTCAATACCGGCAATGACGCCGCCAGACAATTAGGTTCGCTGCTGCTGACCGCCAGCCTTTCGACGGCGGTGAACGCGGTGAAAGGCTTGACCAAAGAAGAGATGGTCGAATGCCTGACGGCTCCCTTGTGCAATCCGTCCGACTTTCTTGCGGCGTTTGAGCAATTTGAATCGTCCGCTTGGTATCTGCACCATACCCCCGAAGGCCGTTACTATTTCGACCGCCAGGAGAATCTGACCAAGCTGCTGCAAAGCTTGGCACACGACGCGCCGGAGAACCAAGTCGATGAAATCATCCGGCGGCGGTTTCAAGACATGTTCAAACCCGTCCGCAAGACGGCTTACGACGAAGTGCTGGCCTTGCCTAAACTCGACGAGGTGGCCGAGCGGGTCAGAAGAAACCGCGTGTTGCTGGTGGTCAGCCCGGATAAAAACCTGCCCCCTGACGAAGTGCAGCGGTTTTTCGACGCGCTGACACAAAAGAATAATCTCTGCGTCCTGACCGGCGACAAAACCCAAATGGGCAGCGTGGAAAAGACCGCGCGGCAAGTGTTCGCCGCGCACAAAGCCGATGGGCGAATTCCCAAAGGACATCCGCAGCGGGAAGAATTGGAGCGCAAGCAACAGCACTATGAGCAGGACTTCAACGCGACGATTCTTAACCTATTCGACAAAGTCTGCTTTCCGATCAAAAGGGCGGGCAAACCTGCGCAATTCGTGGCGAAACCCTTGGAGATGACGCGGGACACGAGCAAGCCGTTTGTCGGCGAAGAACAGATCGAAAAGACGCTGAGCAAAGACCCGATCAAGCTTTACTTGGATGTTGAGGCTGAATTCGACGCCATCCGCGACAAAGCCGAAGACCTATTGTGGCCCGACAACCAAGACGAGGCGCGCTGGAGCGACATGCTCGACCGCTTGGCCGAACAATCCGGCATGCCTTGGCTACCGCCGAAGGGCATCGATCTGGTGAAAAGCCTCGCCTGCAACCGGGGGCTGTGGGAAGACTTGGGCAATGGCTACCTGACCAAGAAACCGCAGAAAAAGAAAACCTCGGTGCAAGTGACCACCGAGACCGACCCCGACGACAACGGCGTCGTGCGCCTGCGCATCAACCCGCAGAACGCCGGCCCCGCCCCGCGCATCCACTACGCCGAAGATGGCCCCGCGACTGAACACAGCCCGCTGCTGACCGATTCCTCTCTGCTGACCCAAGCGCTCAGGGTCAGTTTTTTAGTTCGAGACCCCTCCGGCCAGTATGAAACCGGCGAGCCTATGGTGTGGGCCAACAAGCTTGTCATCCGCAACGAATTGTTTGAGGAAGACGGCGAGCGCCAGCTCGCGCTGACGATCGCCCCGAAAGGCACCCTGCGCTACACCTTGGACGGCTGCGAGCCGCGCGAAGGCACGGTTTACACCGGCGCCCTTGCGCTCGGCGACAGCGATGTGTTGGTGCGCGTTTTTGCCGAGGCCGAAGGGCTTGAAGCGAGGGCGGAGTTTAAATTCCAGGCCATTGGCCAAAAAGGCGTACCGATTGACCCGGTCAAACCGGGCAAATGGGTCAACACGCGCGCGGGCAAAAAACTGGATTCGCGCAACAAAACCTTTTCAGGCTTGCAAGAGGCGAAGGACAAGGGCGTGGTGTTTGAAAATGTCACCATCACCGTCGGCCAAGGCGCCCAGGCCGTGCAAGTCATGGTTGGCGAGATTCAAGTCACGGCGGGCTACATCGAATCCATCTTGAGCGCGATTTTGCCGCAGTTCGACCCCGCCCCTCCGGTCACGATGGCCTTCCGCAAGGCGCATTTCGCCTCCGGCCATGATCTGCGGCGCTTTGCCGAAACCTTGGGGCTGGAGATTCAGCCGGGCGAAGTGGAGCAATGACCGACAAGCCCAAAACCATTGGTTTCGGCGCGTCGGAGTCGTTTGGCGCCCATGTTTTCCGCGTCGAGATACCTGCCGCCAAAACCGCCGCTGTCCGCATTGTCGAAGACTTCGGCTACAAGGGCGGCGACAACGGCCTGCCTTATGAGGAAGATCGGATACTGCTGGCGCGTAGTGTTTGGGCGGCGGTTGCCGATACTGCCCGCAAAGACTTCAACGACCGGCTTAAAGCGCACAAACTGACCACTGGCCGCTGGAAGGCCGGCAAGAATCTGGTCGATCACCTCTTGGGCAAGGAACTGTGCGTGCTGGCCTGGGCCGCCGAACCGGCCAAGCCGGAAGAATGGCCCGTGGTGTGCAGCCGTTGGGCGGCATTGCGCCCGGAAGAACGCTGGTGGCTGTTCTCAATGACCGTGGCAGAAGCCGGGCTTGCCGAGGACACCGAACGCGGCTGGCGCAAGGCGCTTTACTATGCGCTGTCGGACGGTGAGATAAAGCCTCTTGCGCAAAAGCGCTTAAGGCCCGCCGAAGACGGCGGGCAAACCTCGTTGTTTGATATTTTATCCTGAGGTCATTAAATGAACACAGCCGAACAAATTTACGAACACGTCAAGGCATTGCCTGAATACAAAGCGCTTGAAGTGCTGGATTTTGTCGAGTTTTTGGAGCAAAAGCCTCCTCGTCGCCTAGACGAGAAGGAGCCTAACTTACAGGATTGGCTGAAAAGTGCCTGGGGATGTTGCCCTGACTTCCCTGAACGGCTTCCCGATCCGCCACCGCCTTCAGTGGAGCCGCTTTGATGCCTCGCTTTTTGCTTGATACCAATGCCTGCATTCAAATCATCAAGGGGCGTACTCCATCTTTGCAGGCACGTCTGGCAAACCGGCAACGTTCAGACATCGCCATTTGCGCCACCGTATGGAGTGAACTGCTAGTTGGCCCGCACCTTTCGAAGCGTGGCTATGCGGTAGTTCGTGCGGAAATTGATCGGTTTTCCTATTTCACCTTAATTCCTTTTGATCGGCTTGAAGCAGAACATCACGCCGAAATTCGCGCCTATTTGCAGAGCCGAGGGCAATTGATTGGCGAGCGGGACATGCAAATCGCAGCTTGCGCCCGCGCACATGGATTGATCGTAGTGACCCACAACACGCATGAATTTTCCCGTGTTCCCGGCTTAAACATTGAGGATTGGGAAATCGCAGCATGAACAAAATCGTCCCCTTTTCCTTAAAGGACGCCCCCGCGCTGATTGAAAAGCTGCTGCCGGTGCAGAAACTTTCGGCGGAAGCTTATAAGGAGCAGATGGCAAATGTCGGCAAAACCTTGACCGCTCTTGGCAGCTATTGGAAAGGCCGCAAGCCGCTGATACTGAATAAAGCCTGCATCCTCGGTTGCCTGTTGCCCGCCACCGCCGATTTGCAACGCGATTTGGAAATTTTTGAACTGTTGATGGCGATGGATGAGGCTTCGTTTGCTGTGCGCTTTGGGCGGTTTTCGCCTAGGCAGATTGTTGAGCGGGTTGCCCTGCAAAACATCGGCCAATACTTCGAGATTGACCCGCCGGGTTCTTTGCCTGAACACAGCCCGTTTGACCTGTCTGATTATGCCGACGACAAAGGCCGCTTGCCTAAATTGGCTTGGCGCGATGCGGTTTCCGACAGCCAGCGCAGACAGATTGAAGCCATAGCCTTGCCGCCAGGTTCTTACCGGCAGCGGGTTGCACAGGCCAAGCGCCCCGAAGAGGTTTATGAGACGGTGTATGAACCTATTTGGGACGCGGTGAACGCGCATTTAGGCACTGAGGCACATAGTTTTCCGGCATTAGTGGAGCAACTCGGCACGATGCGTTTCGGCCATCGCCCCCGGCTCGCTGATACCTTTTGTGGATCGGGGCAGATTCCATTTGAAGCGGCGCGTTTAGGCTGTGATGTGTACGCATCAGATCTTAATCCGATAGCCTGTCTATTGACTTGGGGCGCTTTGAATATCGTCGGTGGCTCGCCGGAAAGCCGGGTTAAATTGGAGCAAGATCAAAAAGCATTAGTTGCCAAGGTTCAAGCCGAGCTTGACGCGCTAGGTGTGGAATCCGATGGTCAAGGCTGGCGGGCTAAAGTATTCCTTTACTGCGTGGAAACCCGCTGTCCGCAAACGGGGTGGAGTGTGCCGCTATTGCCTTCAAGAGTGGTGAGTGTCAGCAAAAAGACCATCGCCGTATTGGTTCCCGACGCGGAACATAAGCGTTATGACATCCACATCCGCAATGGGGTAGGCAAAGAGGAAATGCAAGCCGCCGAAATCGGCACGATTGTCCGGGAGGGTAAATTCGGCGAAGCATCTTTGATCCACCATATCAATGGGATCGCTTACAAAACCAAAATATCGACACTGCGCGGCGATTATCAAACGCCTGAGGGCGTCACCCATAACCGATTAAGAGCTTGGGATAAACACGATTTTAAGCCGCTACCGGGCGATTTATTTCAAGAGCGCCTTTACTGCATACAATGGATGCGCCTCAAATTGAAAGGCAAAGGCTATGATTACGAGTTTCGCAGCGTCAGCTCAGAAGATATACAGCGTGAGCATATTGTCGATGAATTCATCTCTACCCATATTGTGGAATGGCAGGAGAAAGGCTTTATACCCGATATGCGGATAGAAGTCGGCGAGCCGCCTCGTTATCAAGGACAGGATTTGATTAGGGCGCGGGGCTGGACGCATTGGAATCATGTATTTAATCCTCGGCAATTATTATTAGCAGGATTAATAAGATCGAATGCAACGGCGGCGGATTGCTTAAATCTTGCCTACTCTCTCAATTACCTATCTAAGCTTTGTGTCTGGGACAAATCCCGTGACAATGCTCAAAATACATTTTACAACCAAGCCCTGAATACAATTTTTAATTATGCCTGTCGAGCAAGCTCGGCGATAGAAAACTTTCTTGAGCCTAACCAACCCAGTTACCCGATGAGTTCCGAAACCGCTGTTGTTAATTCGGTTGCCAGTGAACTCAATAAACCGTCGGATATTCTGGTAACCGACCCCCCCTACGGCGACGCCGTAAAATACGAAGAAATCCTCGAATTCTTCATCGCTTGGCTACGCAAAAACCCGCCTCCCGAATTCGCCGACTGGGTTTGGGATAGTCGGCGTTCATTGGCAATCAAAGGCGAGGACGAGGATTTCCGCCGCAATATGGTGGCGGCATATAGCCGCATGGCCGAGCATATGCCGGATAATGGCATCCAGATTATTATGTTCACCCATCAATCCGGTTCGATCTGGGCGGATATGGCGAATATCGTCTGGGCGTCCGGTTTGCAGGTGACGGCGGCTTGGTATGTGGTGACGGAAACCGATTCCGCGCTGCGCGAGGGCAGCTATGTCAAAGGCACGGTGCTGCTGGTGTTGCGCAAACGGCTGGGCAAGGAGAAAACCACCCGCGACGATTTGGCTTGGGAAATCCAAGAGGAAGTCGAGGCGCAGGTGAACACGCTGACCGGGCTGAACCAACAGGCCAAGGGGCTGTACCGCGATGAAAACCTGTTTGAGGAGGCGGATTTGCAAATGGCCGGTTACGCGGCGGCGCTGCGGGTGCTGACGCGCTACGCGACGATCAACGGCAAGGATATGGCGCAGGAGGCGAGCCGCCCCCGTGTCAAAGGCCAGAAGACCTTCGTCGATGAGTTGATCGAGTTCGCCGTCGGCGTCGCCAACCAGTCCCTAGTGCCGCAGGGCATCGCCAAGCCGCATTGGGAGCGCCTCGCCGCCGCCGAGCGGTTTTACCTTAAGCTGATTGACTTGGAAGCCAAGCAGCAAAAGTCGCTGGATAATTACCAAAACTTTGCCAAAGCGTTCAAGGTGCGCGATTTCCACGCGCTGATGGGCAGCGAAAAGGCGAATTCGGCGCGGCTGAAAAGCGCGGTGGAGTTTGGCCGGGCGGAGATGTCGGAGGGTTCGGAGCTTTACAACACGGCTTTGCGCGGGGTGTTGTATGCGATGATGGAGTTGGCGAAGAATGTCGATGGCGGCGAGGTGTTGACGCATCTGGCGTTCAATATCGCGCAGTTTTACGACGCTAACCAGCGCGCCGTGGTGGTGGAGATTGCCGATTATCTTGCCAAAAAGCTGGAAGGCATTCGCCCGGAAGAAGCCAGCGCGGCGCGGGTTTTGCGTGAGTTGGTCAAGAACCAGAAACTTTGATGGGGTTGTTATGTTAGTGCAACGTTGTTTTGAAGAAGTCAAAAACCGGCAAATTGCTATCGAATTGCCCGAATCATTCGTCAATCATAAGGTGGAAATCATTGTGTTGACAATTGATGATGACGCCCCTTCTCGTCGGTGTCCCCACCCGGATATCGCGGGAAAAATGCAGATTCTTGGCGATATTCTGGAAAGTGTCCCGGAATCGGATTGGGATATGTCCGCATGATCGTGCTGGATACCCATGTATGGCTGTGGTGGGTTAATCTTGAGCAGCGCCGCATTAAACCTAGTTGGAAAGTCCGCATTGAGGGGGCCGAGCCGGTTGGCGTGTCGGCTATTTCCTGTTTTGAGACCGCATGGCTGGAGCGGCACGGAAGAATCGCTTTGTCTTGCCCTAGAGATGAGTGGTTCGACAAAGCTTTGAACGGGTCAAACATTCAGCTTTTGCCAATCACACCAACAATAGCCGGTTTAGCCGCCAATCTACCGGAGCATCACAGCGATCCTCAAGATCGGCTGATTATCGCAACCGCGCTAATCCATGACGCGATACTGATATCCGCTGATACAAAATTTCCGCTTTACGCGGAGCTAAGCGGTCGGCTACTCGGTTGATATCCGCCATCCGCCGCTTCTCCTCCCGCCGCCAGCGCTTGGATCAGGCTTTCCTCGCGGAAAAGCTGAGAAGCGCCCAATCCTACAAACGCATCGCCGGGTATTTCCGCAGTTCGATCTTTGAATTGGTCGGCGAGGAAATCGCGGCAATCCCGGATGTCCGCATTGTTTGCAACAGCGAACTCGACGCCGCCGATATTGCGGTGTCCAAAGCGGCCAGGGAATCGGCGCTCAAAGAGCGCTGGAATGTCGAGGCCGTCGCGGTTGAGGCGTTGCGGCACCGGGAGCGTTATCGCAGGCTGTATGAACTGCTGGCCAAGGGGAATGTGCAAATCCGCGTCGTCCCCAAGGACAGGGTGTTTTTACACGGCAAAGCCGGGGTCATCGAAGATAAAGACGGCAACAAGACCTGCTTTCTGGGTTCGATCAACGAGACGCGGAATGCCTTCGCGAACAACTACGAGATCCTCTGGGAGGATCGATCGGTCGAGGGCGTCAAGTGGGTCGAGGAGGAGTTCGAGGCGCTCTGGGCCGAAGGCAAGGAGCTGCCCGACGCGATCATCGAGGAGATCCGGCGCGTCGCCGATCGCGCCGAAGTG
>JBJSYU010000282.1:0-3235 GCA_046089945.1 Candidatus Methylumidiphilus sp. | reverse complement strand
TTCATCCTGCGCCGCGTCAAGACCGACCCGGCTATCATCCAAGACCTGCCGACGAAAGTGGACAACCGCCAATATTGCGGCCTGGGCAAAGAGCAAGCCGCGCTGTACGAAGCCGTCGTGCGCGACGTGGAGCGGCAATTGGCGGCAAGCGAGGGCATCCAGCGCCAAGGGCTGATGCTGTCCACGCTGATGAAGCTCAAGCAGATTTGCAACCATCCCGCGCAATTCCTGCAAGACAACAGCCCGTTCACGGCGGAGCGCTCGCACAAGCTCGGACGGCTGACCGACATGCTGGCCGACGTGCTGGCCGAGGAGGAAAGCGCCCTGGTGTTCACCCAGTTCACCGAGATTGGCGCCGCGCTGGAGCGGCATTTGCACAGCGAACTGCGCTGCCAGACTTATTATCTGCACGGCGGCACGGCGCGCGACAAGCGCGAACAAATGATCGCCCGCTTCCAAGACCCGGCCAGCCCGCCGGCCGTGTTCGTCCTCTCGCTCAAGGCCGGCGGCGTCGGCATCACCCTGACCCGCGCCAACCACGTCTTCCATTTCGACCGCTGGTGGAACCCGGCGGTGGAAGACCAGGCCACCGACCGCGCCTTCCGCATCGGCCAGACGCGCAACGTCTTCGTCCACAAGTTCATCACCCTAGGCACTTTGGAAGAGCGCATCGACGCGATGATCGAAGACAAGCGCAAAGTCGCCGGGGCGATTGTCGGCAGCGACGAGTCCTGGCTGTCCCGGCTCGACAACGACGCCTTCAAGCAATTGATCGCGCTTAACAAAAACGCATTGCTGGATTGACCTGTATGAAAACCGTCAGAACCTGGTGGGGCCGCAAATTCATCGACGCCTTGGAAGGCTTCATCGACGAGGGGCGGCTCTCGCGTGGCCGAGGCTACGCCAACAACGACCGCATCACGCAATGGGCCATCGACGGCGGCCGCATCACCGCCTCCATACGCGGCAACGTCAACCCCTATTTCGGCGTCTACCAAGAGCCGCTGTACCAAACCTCCATCGAACTAAAGCCCATCGCGCCGCAAGACTGGCGGGACGTGGTGGCGCAATTCGGCTATCGGGCGGCGTTCGTGGCCCGGCTTTTGATGAACGAAATGCCCGACAACATCGAAGAACCGTTTGCCGAACTCGGCCTGCGGCTGCTGCCCGGCAGCGTCAACGACATGGAGACAACATGCTCCTGCCCGGACTATGCCAACCCCTGCAAGCATGTCGCCGGCTTGGATTATTTCCTCGCCGCCAAGCTCGACGCCGACCCGTTTCTGCTGTTTGAACTGCGCGGCCTGTCGCGCATGGATCTGCTGAAACAATTGTGCGAGACGCCGCTAGGCCGGGCGCTGGCGTTGGCGATGAGCGCCGAAGACGAGCCGGTGCAGCCGGCGGAATCGTATTTCACCCGCCCCATCCCCCGCGAAGCCCCCGCGTCCATGCACCCGGAAGGTTTTTGGCTGGCCGCGCAACGCCTGCCCGCCGAAATCGAACCCGCCATACCCCCCGCCGTCGCCGCGCTGACAATTAAGAAAGGCGGCGATTACCCCGGCTTTTGGCAGCGCGAAAACTCCTTTATCGAGGCGATGGAGGAGGTTTATCAAGGGCTGCGCAAGCACAGCAAAAACTGGTGATAAGCCCCTTGATCTTCTAGCCTAGAGGTTTGCCGGGCGCGCCAAATCCCGCCCGTCTTCACGGTGCCATCTTATCGAAACAGCTTGGGCGCGATGCGGCGCGACAACGGAGGAAGGAACGCCGCCACGGACGAGTCTGTTGATAGTCTAAGCAATAATCCCGAAGAAACGCCCATCCCCGTGCAGCAGTCATAATAGGCATAACACGGCGCAAAACCGTGCGGATTATCAGCATTCACCCAAGGGGACAGGCAAATGAAAATTGGCATACCGAAAGAGATCAAAAACCTGGAAGGCCGCGTCGCGCTGACGCCGGCGGGGGCGCGGAGTTTGACGGCGGCGGGGCATGAGGTGTGGGTGCAGGCCGAGGCCGGGGAAGGATCTGGGTTTTCCGACCAAGACTACCGCGACGCCGGGGCCGAGATTGGCGGCGTGGAGCAGGCGTGGGACAGCGAACTCGTGGTCAAGGTCAAGGAGCCGGAAGCGTCAGAATATCCCCTGCTGCGCCAGCAAATGGTGTTCACGTTTTTCCATCTGGCCGGGGTGCCGGCCGCGTTGACCGACACGCTGCTGGCGCAAGGCACCACCGCCATCGCCTACGAAACCCTGCTGGACGCGGCGGGGCGCTTGCCGCTGTTGGCGCCGATGAGCGCCATCGCCGGCAATATGGCGGCGCTGGTCGGGGCGTATTATCTGGCCCGCCCGCACGGCGGTCGGGGTGTGCAACTGGGCGAAGTGCTGGGCGAGCGCCACGGCAAAGTCGTCGTCATCGGCGATGGCGTCGTCGGCAGCCACGCCGCCCGCACGGCGCGCGGGCTGGGCGCAGCGGTGCATGTCGCAGGCATCAACCCGGCGCGCGGCGAGGAACTGCGGCAGGCCATCGCCGCCGACCTGCACTATTTCCTGTCCACGCCGGACGCCATCGCCGCCCAGATCCGCGACGCTGATTTAGTCATCGGCGGCGTGCTGCTGCACGGCGCCAAGGCGCAATATGTCGTCACCGAGGACATGGTGCGCGGCATGCGGCCCGGTTCGGTGATCGTCGATGTCAGCATCGACCAAGGCGGCTGCGTGGAGACCTCCAGGCCGACCAGCCACAGCGAGCCAGTGTTCGTGCGCCACGGCGTCGTGCATTACTGCGTCACCAACATGCCCGGCGCCTACCCGCGCACCGCCACGCTGGCACTCACCGCCGCCACGCTGCCCTATGTGCAAAAGCTGGCGGCGCTAGGCTTAGACGCGCTGCGCGAAGACCCAGGCTTCGCCAAAGCGCTGAATACTTACCAAGGCTTTTTGACCTGCAAACCGGCGGCGGAAGGATTGGGGTTATTGGAGCGCTACCGCGACGCGGGGGCTTTGGGTATTTAAAGCGGGATGGATAGGCTAATGCGCAGTCGGAGCGCCGGCATCCTTGCCGGCGTTTACATTGTAAAGATCGTTGTCTTAAAAAAGGCTAGCGCACGCAAAGAACGCCGTTTTCAGCGGGCCGAACGTATACTTTAGTTCGCAATAATCTGAACTTTCTCAAATTTTTGGAATTTCAACGATAGGAGAGTTTTACAGCGGTTTCATATCTGGCAAGTTATTGACAG
>JBJSYU010000281.1:0-10580 GCA_046089945.1 Candidatus Methylumidiphilus sp. | reverse complement strand
TGATGCAGGTGTTTGTGATTTACGCGATGGTCGCCGTGCTGTGGCGGTCTACGGCTACAGCCTGGCCTTCACCGAGGGCGGGTCGTTCATCGGCGGCTTCGACAAGCTGTTCCTGAAAGGCATCACGCCGGATTCCACAGTTGCCACCTTTAGCAAAGGCGTGGTGCTGCCGGAATACATTTATATGGTGTTCCAGTTGACCTTCGCCGCGATTACCCCGGCGTTGATCGTCGGCGCGTTCGCCGAGCGCGTGAAGTTTGGCGCCGTGCTGCTGTTCATCTTCCTGTGGTTCACCTTCTCTTACCTGCCGATAGCGCATATGGTGTGGTACTGGGCCGGCCCGGACGCCTACACCGACGCCGAAGCGGGCGCGAAAGCCGCCGCGACGGCCGGTTTCCTGTTCCAGAAGGGCGCGTTGGACTTCGCGGGCGGCACCGTGGTGCATATCAACGCCGGTATCGCTGGCTTGGTTGGCTGCATCGTGATTGGCAAGCGCACCGGCTACGGCAAAGAAGCGTTGAAGCCGCATAGCGTGACGATGACGATGATTGGCGCGTCGCTGCTGTGGGTGGGCTGGTTCGGCTTCAATGCCGGTTCCAACCTGGAAGCCAACGGCGTCGCCGCGCTGGCGTTTGCCAACACGCTGCTGGCGACGGCCGCCGCAACCTTGTCTTGGGTGCTGGCGGAATGGCTGGCGCGCGGCAAGCCGTCGATGCTGGGCGGCGCTTCCGGCGCGGTGGCGGGTTTGGTCGCCATCACCCCGGCCTGCGGCTTCGTCGGCCCGATGGGTTCCATCGTGCTGGGCCTGATTGCGGGGGCGGTGTGCTTCTGGTCAGTCACCAGCCTGAAACACATGCTCGGCTACGACGACTCGCTGGACGTGTTCGGCGTGCATGGCGTCGGCGGCATCTTGGGCGCGTTGGGGACGGGCGTGTTCGCCTCGCCGGCCTTGGGCGGCCTCGGCGTGTATGACTATGTCGCCAACAAAGTCGGCGACTACGACATGCTGGCGCAAGTCATCAGCCAAGCCTGGGGCGTGGGCCTGACCATCATCTGGTCGGGGCTGGTGTCCCTGGTCGCCTACAAGATCGTCGATGCCGTGATTGGCCTGCGCGTGACCGAAGAAAGCGAGCGCGAGGGCTTGGACATCCGCGAACATGGCGAGACGGCTTACGACCTGTAAGCTTCACCCATTAAGCCCTCTCCCTGTGGGGAGAGGGTTGGGTGAGGGTCTTGAAAACCAAAACGGGCGCATCAGGCGCCCGTTTTTTTTATCGTAGCGCCGGCATCCCTGCCGGCATTTGAGGAATTCCCAGCCTTTGGCCGGCAAGATGCCGGCGCTCCAAGGCATCAACGCCCAAACAACACAATGCGGATCATTGCCAGCAGCCCTTGCAGCTTGCGGCCTAGGCTGGGGTCGGCGTGGATGGGGTAGACGCCGGGCAAGGCTTGGCCTTTCGCCAACTTGCTGAGGCGCTGTTTGACCGGCGCGTCGAGCTTGCCGTCGGCGGCGAGTTCCATGAACATCGCCTTGGCGTTGCCTAAGTCAAAAAAATCGCGCTGCCAGCACCATTGCCCGCCGCCGCCATAACGGAACCACGACCCGCCCAAGCCGGAGACCTCATAGTCGCCGCCGTCGTCGCGCTTTACCGGGGCGACTTGCCGCCAAATGCCGATGACCTCGCCGCGCTGCTCGTCGATCAAAATATGGTCGTAGGGGTAACGCCATTTCTCAAAGCCTTCCATATGCACGCCCAAAGCCCAGTCCTCGATTTCCTTGCGGCCACGGGCGATGAATTCCCGGTTCGGCCCCATGTTCCAACTGTATTCGGCGTCTTTGGTGTACATCGCGCCTAGATGCTTGATCCAGTCGCCTTCGCGTTCGGATTGGGCGTTGGCGTCCAGCCAGCGCTGCACCATTTCTTCCAACTCTGCGCGCGGGTATGCGGGCATGGGCATGTTCCTCGTATGTTTTTAGGTATGGGGATATGGGCGAATGGTAAAAAGGCTGCAATTCGGCCCGGATTTAAAGGCCGCCATCATAACAATTTTTCGGTTTGGCCGATGGTTTGCGGCGGCGGCGGGTGGCTGGGGTTATACTGCCCCGGCGGATTGGCTTTGCCGCCGCCCACGCACCGCGCCGCCTCAAACGCCCCCTAAACGCCACGGAGAACACCATGCAAACCTTGAACATTCTGCGCGTTGGCTTTGCCGCCGCCGCGCTGGCCCTGTCCGGCGCGGCGCTGTCCGCCGTCGCCACCTTTGACGACCTGCCCACCCCGCCGGCGGTTGATTCCGTCGTCCGGCTGGTGGATGCCAACAACGGCCAAAACAGCTACGCCGGCGCCATCTGGGATGACGGGTTTAGCGTGGTCGGCGACGCCTACCACGTTGGCAGCGGGGCGACCGACCCCAAATTCGGCATCCCGCATTCGCCGCATTATTTTGTCACCAACCAAGGCGGCGGATCGGTGGGCATCACCACCACGCAAGTGCTGACCGGCGCTTGGTTTGGCCGCAACACTTATTATGGCTTCGACAACGGCGGCGCCGACCAAGTGACCCTCGTCGCCTTGGCCGGTTCGTCGCCGCTGCTCTCCCTCGCGTTCGACCTGCCGGAAAACAACCCAGGACTGGCCGAACCTTTGTCCTTTGTGGACACCAGCGCCTTTGCCGCATTGTCCGGCATCACCGGCTACCGCATCGACCGCCGCCAGCTTGGCGACCAAACCGGCCACTGGGTCGCCGACGATTTCCAATTCACCGCCCCCACGCCGGTGCCGATTCCGGCCGGCGTCTGGCTGTTCGGCCCGGCGCTGGCCGGCTTTGCGCGGTTTGGCAAACGCCGCCAGCCGTCGTAGCGCCGACATCTTGCCGGCCGTCGGGGCGCCGACATCTTGCCGGCCGTCGGAGCGCCGACATCCCTGTCGGCATTTGGATTTTGGGCCGGCAGGGATGCCGGCGCTACCGGCCCACCCCAAGGCTTATGCTAAGATGCCGGCCAAAACTGCCACAGGACAAACCATGACCGCCAACCGCCCCAAACTGCCGCCGGTTCTCCCCGGCGCGCGCCCCCTCGTCGGACACATCCTCGACTTCGGCAAAAACCCCCACGACTTCATGATGCGGCTGCGCCAGCAGCTAGGCGATGTCGCCGAATTCAAAATGTTCCACCAGGACATGGTGCTGATGACCGGCGCCGAAGCCAGCGAAGCCTTTTACCGCGCCCCCGACGAAGTGCTGGATCAAGGCCCGGCCTACAAAATCATGACGCCGATCTTCGGCAAGGGCGTGGTGTTCGACGCGCCGATAGCCCGCAAAAACCAACAATTGCAAATGCTGATGCCGGCCCTGCGCGACAAGGCGATGCGGACGTATTCCGACATCATCGTGCAAGAAGTGGAAAACCTGATCCAGCCCTGGGGCGATGCCGGTCACATCGACCTGCTCGAATTCGCCAAAGAACTCACCATCTACACCTCCAGCCATTGCCTGCTCGGCCCGGAATTCCGCTTTGAGCTGAACAAAGAATTCGGCGCGATTTACCACGACTTGGAAATGGGCATACAACCCATCGCCTACGTTTTCCCCTACCTGCCGCTGCCGGTGTTCCGCCGCCGCGACAAGGCCCGCCGCCGCCTGCAAGAACTGGTCGCGCAAATCATGGACAAGCGGGCAGGGGAGGGCGACACCAAAACCAACGTCTTCCAATCGCTGATCGAAACCCGCTACGACGACGGCAGCAAACTCAGCGCCCACGAAATCACCGGCATGCTCATCGCCGCCGTGTTCGCCGGCCACCACACCAGTTCCGGCACCACGTCCTGGGTGCTGATTGAACTGCTGCGCAACCCCGAACACTACCGCGCCGTGGTCGAAGAATTGGACGCCGTGTTCGGCCGCGACGGCCGCATCACCTTTGAATCCCTGCGGCAGTTGCCGAAGCTGGAAAACGTCATCAAAGAAGTGCTGCGCCTGCACCCGCCGCTGATTATCCTGATGCGCAAAGTCATGCAGGATTTCCAAGTCAAGGACTACACCATCCCGGCCGGCAAATTCGTCTGCGCCGCGCCCTCCGTCACCCACCGCATCGCCGAACTGTTCCCCGACCCGGAACGTTTCGACCCCGACCGCTACACTGCGGAACGCGGCTAAGACAAAAACCTGTTCGGCTGGCAGGCGTTCGGCGGCGGCCGCCACAAATGCTCCGGCAACGCCTTCGCGCTGTTCCAAATCAAAGCCATCTTCTGCGTGCTGCTGCGCCGCTTTGAGTTTGAACTGGTAGACCCCCCGGCCAGCTACCGCGACGACTACACCAAAATGGTCGTCGAACCCGCCTCGCCCTGCCGCATCCGCTACCGCCCCCGGCATGTCGCCGTCGCCCCTGCCGCCGCCGCGACGGCCGCCGATGGCCCGCTGACGACTGAGCCAGCGCAAACCCTGCGCGTCCACATCGACTGGGACTTATGCAAAGGCCACGGCAACTGCATGTCCGAAGCCCCGGAGATTTTCCATGTGGACGAACAAGGCAAGCTCACCCTGCTCGACGCCGCCCCGCCGCTAGAACTGCTCGCCAAAGCCCAAGCCGCGCAAAAATACTGCCCGACCCAAGCCATCAAAATAACCGGCGAAGATTGCCAAGGCGGCGGTTTGGCGTCATCATAACCCACTGAGCCGGAGGTTATGCAAACCCGGTGCGGCCAAACGCGATACCCCAAAACAGCGGACGCCGCGCCTCTTGCCCTTACAACCCACGCCTTGGAAAACCGCGTCTTAAAACCCCGCCGCATGGGGTTTTGCCGGTTTGACATTTGCCACAAATACCCAAGGCGTTCCCTGTTAAAATCCTAAGTCAATCGGAGTTTTCATGTCTGCCATCAAAAACCTCATCCTGCTGTCGCTAATCGCCCTAACCCTAACCGCCTGCCTAGGCAGCGACGATCCGGGGCCATCCAGACCCAAATGGGACAGCCAGGCGCCGTCGAAATTGTTCAACTAAGTTTGGCGGCTGGGCGCGGCAAGGCATGGGCGTTCGCCTGCGCCTTGCTTGGCGCTTTGCATGGCTGCAATACCCCCTTCAATTGATATCCAGAATTCCACAGACGGCTAGGTCGGGCAAACGTCTCCATGGTTGCTCGGCGATATGAATAGCACCGCCATTAGACACCCAACAACAGGTACTATTTAGGAGCCGAGTCATGCATAAAGATACCATGGTTTCCCCGATTGACCTCCGCGACTTTGCCAAGTCGCTAGGCTGGAATCTGCTTGATGCCGGGCTTGCGGATAGGCTTTATGTTCTGCAAAGCCCGAATTTTCCGCGCCGGCAGTTGGTTTTTCTGATGCACTTGGAGGCTGCCGATTACCTCGAATCGGCTGCCCGCGTGTTGGAAAAATTAGGTGAAATGCTGCACGAACACCCCGCAGTATTGCGACTCCGCGCCCAGAATGTCCGTGATGACACCTTGCGCTTCCGCGTTTTTTCAGGTGTTGCAGACCATTCTTTGTCGCTAGGGTTTGCCGCATCGCTGGTTGACGGAGTGCAGCAATTGCTTAGGGCAGCGGCTTGCACAGTCATGCGCCCGCGCTACCACCATCCGCGCCTGACCCTTATGCAAAACGGGCGCTGTCGCCAACCCCGCCAACCCGGTAAAATCCGCGCTTCGCAAGCCAACGCCCTAGGCGCAAGCCTTCGCGGCGGCGTCCCTCCGCTCAAAACAAAATTAAAGAAAACCATGCAGCATTACCTGGAACCCAACCAAGACTACCGCACCGATTCCCTGCGCCACGGCGTCGCATTCAGCGAGGAGGAAATCCGCCTAGACACGGCCAAGCATTACGACGATTGCTATTGGGATTACCGCACGGCGTGGTTCGACAATGAAAACCTGGCGTTGCACTACGGCTATTGGGACGCCAACACCAAGACGCATAGCCAAGCCTTGTTGAACAAAAACCGCATCCTCTATGAAATCGCCGGGATTAAGCCGGAGCATCATGTGCTGGACGCCGGCTGCGGCATCGGCGGCAGTTCGATTTGGCTGGCGAAGAACGCAGGTTGCCGGGCGACCGGCGTTACCGTCAGCGCCCAGCAGGTGGAACATGCGAAGCGCAACGCGCAGCGCCATGGCGTCGCCGAGCGGGTGGATTTCCAGCAGGCGGACTTTTGCAAGACGCCGTTTGCCGACGAGACCTTCGATGTGGTTTGGGCGATTGAGAGCAGTTGCTACGCCACCGACAAGCGCGATTTTTTCCGCGAGGCGTTTCGCGTGTTGAAGAAGGGCGGCATTTTAATCGCCTGCGACGGTTACGCCACGCGCCGCGAATTCAACGACGCCGAATGGCAGGCGGTGATGGATTGCCTGAACGGCTGGGCGGTGCCGAATTTGTCCACCGCCGAGGAATTCCAGCAGGGCATGGAGGAATGCGGCTTTACACAGGTGCATATCACCGAGGCGACGAAGGAGAGTATTCCCTCGTCCAGGCGCATGTATCTGACGGCGCTGTGGACGTATCCGATGCAGTTAATCATGCAATGGCTGGGCTTGCGCAAAAAGGCGCAGACCGCCAATTTCAAGGTGGCGCTGGCGCAGTGGAAAGTGTTTAACGAGGGGATGGTGCGTTATTGCCTGTTCCGTGCGCAAAAGCCGGAGTAAGCCATGACGACATTATTGACGCCCGCCGCCGAGGCTTTGGCTTCCGCGCTGAATATCCCAGACAGTTATGTGTATCTGCTGTTTGGGCTTGTGTTGGGTTTGCCCTTGGGCTGGGTTTTTGGCCGCCAGCGCCGGGCCGATTCCAATGCGGCAAATCCGGTTGCGGCCCCTGCAAACCATCCGCCCGTGCAAGCGGGCGTGAGTTTGGTGGTGAACGGCCATCCGGTCGAAGTCGCCCCGGACGTGATGGAGGCGATTCAAGCGCTGATCTTGTCTGGCGAAAAAATCGAAGCCATCAAACGGCTGCGCGCGGCCACCGGCTTGAATCTGGCCGCCGCCAAGTCGGTCGTCGAGTCTTTGGAGAAAGCCATCCATTGAGGTAAACCCATGCGCGTGTTGCTGGTCGAGGACGATCCCGAATTGTGCCAATCCCTGCGCCGCGACTTGGAGGCGGCGGGCTTTGCCGTGGACGCCGCCCTTGACGGCGAGACGGCGGAGTTTTTGGGGGCCACCGAGGCTTACGACATCGCGGTGCTGGATCTGGGCTTGCCGAAGCTGCCGGGCTTGGCGGTTTTGGCGCGTTGGCGGGCGGCGGACAACCCGCTGCCGGTGATTGTGCTGACCGCCCGCGACGCTTGGCATGAGAAAGTGGACGGCTTCAAGGCCGGGGCCGACGATTACCTGGGCAAGCCGTTCCATGTGCAGGAGTTGCTGGCGCGGATGCAGGCGTTGCTGAAACGCCGACAGGGGCGGGTGCGGCCGGCTTTGGAGCTGTTCGGCGTCAAGCTGGACGAGGAGCGCCAAGTCGCCATCATCGACGGCGAACGCGCCGAGCCGCTGACGGCGTTTGAGTTTCGGCTGTTGCGCTATTTCATGTCGCATCCGGGCAAGGTGCTGTCGAAGGCGCATTTGGGCGAGCATGTCTACGAGGCCGACGCCGACCCCGACAGCAATGTCATCGAGGTCTATGTCAACCGGCTGCGGCGCAAGCTGGGCAAGGATTTGATCGGCACCCGCCGCGGCCAGGGCTATGTCTTTGGCGCGCCGCCGTGAGAAAGTCGCTGCGCGGCCGGCTGAACCAGGGCTTGGCGGTGATTTTGACGCTGGTGTTCGCGCTGCACTGGCTGGCGGCCGACTTTGTGATCCGCTATGTCGCCGAAAACGAAATGTTCACGCGCATCGAGCATGACGGCGATGCGCTGCTGGCCTCGCTGAAGCGGGATCGGGACGGCGCGTTGCAGTTCAGCGCCGAGCATGTCGGGCTGATCTACGGGCAGCCGTTTTCCGGGCATTATTTTGTCATCGAATCCCAGGGGCGGGTGTTGCGCTCGCCGTCCATGGGCGCGGACGATTTGGCCGTAGCCGCCGTCGCGCCGGGCGGCTTCAAGCGTTACCACAGCCTAGGCCCGCAGGGCCAGCCGGTGCTGGCGCTGACGTGGGCGTTCACCTTGCAAGGCCAGATCGTCCGGCTGACCGTGGCTGAGGATTTGACGCAAATCGGCCATGAAATCTCGCAGTTCAGGCTGGGCTATCTGGCGTTGACGGTGGGCGTCTTGCTGCTGGCGATTGTGTTGCAAAGCATCGATGTGCGGCGGGCGCTGCGGCCGTTGGCGGCGGTGCGCGCCGAGTTGCAGGCGGTCGGCCGCGGCGAAAGAGCGCATATCGACGCAGAGGCGCCTAGGGAAATCCAGCCCTTGGTCGATGAGGTCAACCGCCTGCTGGCCGTGGTCGAACGGCGCATGCAGCAGTCGCGCAACGCCATCGGCAATTTGGCGCATGCGCTGAAAACCCCGCTGTCCATCCTGTTCCGCGCCGCCGCCGACCCAGAGCTTGCCGCCCGATATCCCGCCTTGGCCCAACAACTCGGCGAGCAAACCGCCACCCTCCACCAGCGCATCGAGCTGGAACTCAAACGCGCCCGGCTGTCCGGCGCCGCCCAGCCCGGCGCCGGCTTCAACCCGCAGGCGGAATTGGCGACACTGATGCGCTTGCTGAATGCCATGTACGAAGGCAAGGGCGTGGAAATCGCGGTGTCCGCGCCGGATAAGCTGCTGCCTTATGACCGCGAGGACATGCTGGAACTGGTCGGCAATTTGGCCGACAACGCCTGCAAATGGGCCAAAACCCAGGTCGCCATCGACGTGGAATGCATAGGCGAAGGCTTCACGCTGACCGTCGCCGACGACGGCCCCGGCTGCCCGGAGGAGGAATTGCCGCATTTGACCCAACGCGGCCTGCGGCTGGACGAAACCCAGCCGGGCCACGGCCTGGGGCTGGCGATAGTCCACGACATCGTGGAATTTTACGGTGGCTCGCTGAGTTTGGGGCGCTGCCCGCGTCTAGGCGGCTTGCGCGTCAGCCTGCGCTTTTAAGGTTCAATTTAACTTCGCCCGTTATAGTCTTGTCCCGCACTAACTGATACCCGGCTTAGACACTGCTTTTACACACTGCCCAGTATATTTTGGCTTGGCAGATTCTGACCACAGGAGAGACTTAATGACGATAACAACCCGCTGCGCTTGCGCCACCCTGTTGACCGGCCTGTGCTGGCTAGGCGCATCCAGCGCCCACGCCAGCACCACCTATGGCAGCTTGGGCAATTTCGATGTGTTCAACGATTCCAGCACGAACAGTTACTACGGCTTTGAAATCGAGTTGGAGGGCATTAACCCGACCGACATCGCCCATGCCGGCGATGTGTATTACACCTTCCATAACTGGCACTATGGCGCAGGCCAAGTGTCCGGGGCCAATGGCAATACTTATGTCCGCTATTATGACAACGGCCTACACAGCACCGCCCCGTTCACCACGCCGATTACCGACACTGGTGGCCATTCCTGCATCACGATTGACGGCTGCGAACATTTTGGCTTGGCGCTGAACGTCAATCCGACCGCCTCGCGCTATTACTGGCTGGATCAAGCCGGCGTCCGCAGCACGGCGGTCAGCCTGATTGCCCCGCCGATTGTCACCGTGGTGCAGCCGGTGCCGGCCCAGCCTGGCGTGCCGGCGCAGCCGGCCCGAGTGCAGTTTGTGGTGGAAGCGCCGGAAGCCCCGGAAGTGCCGGAACTGAACCAAAAGTTCTCCGACGCCGTCTGGGTGAAGGTCATGAAGACCGAGCTTGGCGATGGCAACGCCGCCGAATTGGACGATTTGATGGCGGACAACCCCGGCAAAATCGCCGACGCGGCAGACCCGAACGCCGTGGAGGTGGAATGGAAGCTGCTCCAGCGCGATTTGCGGCCGGACGCCGACCCGCTGAAAAACATCCTCGACAGCGGCGAGCAGGAAGCCGGCGCGGGTGCCGAGCAAGTGTTGCGCACCTACCAGTATTTCGGCTTCACCGGCACCTATAGCGAGGAGCATGAGGCGACTTGCGCCGCTGTCGGCACTTGCGAGGATGATTTGGCCGCCGACCCGAATAATGTCGGCTTATATGTCGGCAATCTGATCGGCCAGCAAATGATCGCCGCCAATTTGAATGGCGCCATCGAACTGCCGGCGGCGGTGCCGGTGCCGGCGGCGTTTTGGCTGTTCGGTTCGGCCTTGGCCGGTTTAATTGGCTTGTCCCGCAGGGCGTAGGTATCTACATATCTCGCGCTAAATCCCTCTCCCGCTGGGAGAGGGACTTGTGTAGATAGTCATGACCGCAGGGAGAGCAATGCCATTCACTTACCTGATTAGCAAGAGGGTTCAGCCAATGCTGAAAACATCGCCGTCATTCCGGCCGGGAGCCGGAATCCAGCGTCCAGGGATGGCGAACTAGTCGGGTTCCAACAAATTGGATTTAGCGAAAGCGCTTCTTTCTGCTGACTGAAGCATCTTGCTAATCAGATTAACTTAAGGATGCCGCGCTGGCCGATATTGGAGTGCAAGATTTATCTTGCGCGTATTTTTAGGGGCTTGCGCCCTGTGCAAGAT
>JBJSYU010000280.1:0-3803 GCA_046089945.1 Candidatus Methylumidiphilus sp. | reverse complement strand
CTTGCGGGCCGCGCCGACCGACGCTGCGGGCTTTATCTGAGTTTGCCCGCCTCGCGGTACGACACCATCTGCTGCCGGTCTTCGTCCCACAGGCTGGCGCGGAAGCAATCGAGGATTTCCGCCGGTGTCAGCGCAGTCGTCGCCGGCGACTGGAGTTCGGGAATCGCGGCCATGGCCTCAGGCAGGCGGTAAAACGGGATCTTCACGTTGAGGTGGTGGATGTGGTGGTAGCCGATGTTGCCGGTGAACCATTGCATCACGGCGTTCAGCCGCATGTAGCTAGAGGATTCCAGCGCGGCGCGGTAGAACGTCCACGTCTCCGGCGACAGTACCACCATATGCTTGAAGCTGTGCTGGGCAAAAAACAGATAGCCGCCGATGGCCGAGGCGACGGCCATCGGCAGCATCAGCGCGAAGAACGCCACGTCGAAGCCGCCAAACACCCACAATAAGGCGACCAGCCCGAAATGTGCCAGCAGCGACAGCGCCGAATCCCAGTGCTTCACCGGATTGGACAGCAAGGGCTGTAGGCAGATGGTGTAGCCAAACACGGTCAGATAGGCCAGCGCCACCGTCAGCGGATGGCGCTCGATGCGGTAGCGGATGCGCTTTGCCAGCGAGGCCTCGCGCCACATGTGCGTGGTCATCATCGGGAAGGCGCCGATGTGCGAGCCGGCAATCTGCCCGACATGGCCGTGGTGGTAGTTGTGGCTCCTTTGCCAAGACCGCGGCGGCGTCAGCGCAAACGCGCCATACGCCTCGAAAATCAGCCGCGCCAGCCAAGAATGACGCAGGATCGCCCCGTGCATGAAGTCGTGGTAGATGATGAAGGCGCGCACCACGAGCAAGCCGCCGAGGATGGACAAGGCCAGTTGCAGCGGCCACCAGCCGGCCATCCCCGCAACCACAAGCGCGGCGACCATCAGCCCGAATGTCGAGGCCACATGCCACCAGCTTTCCGCCGGCGAATCCACGGCGAACGGCATCGTCGCCTTCAGCAGTTCCCGCCCGGCCCGCGCGGCGGCGTCCCGCGTGTCTTGGCGGCGTTGTGCCGGCGCCGCCACCGGTGTTTGCGTCTGTGTCATAAAGTGATCCCCCTGGGATGGCGCCACAGGCTACGCCGAAACGGCGAATCCGCCTCGACAGCCCGGCGCTGGCTTTCTAATTATTTTGATCGTCAGGGGCTAGTGTAGCCTTTCCGGCCCAAGGCTTAGGGAAGCCCTGAATCAAGTCCCCCTCGCCCTTGAGGGAGAGGGTGAAACCTTATGTTTATTAAGACCCTCTCCCTGCGAGCGGGAGGGCGCCAAAGACTTAATCAGCGCGTCCTTTAAGGCGTGTGCGCGGATGCGCCCGTGCCTCCGCCTCCGCCTTACGGTACTATTTCAGCCTTAACAAAAACAATAATTTTGGGGGTCATCATGCAAACTGTGCGCGAATGGGTCAGCGATTGGGTGCGGCGGGTGCTGCCGAACGGGCAGGCGGTGTCGTTCGCCATCATGCTGATTGTCGGCATCGCCGCCGTCATGTGCTTGGGCAACATCTTGATGCCGGTGTTCGCCGCCGGCGTCATCGCCTACCTGCTGGAGGGGCTGGTGAAAGTGGCCGAGCGCCGCCGCCTGCCGCGCCTGCTGGCGGTGGTCGTGGTGTTCAACCTGTTCATGGCGCTGTTGGTGTTCGTGTTCGTCGCGCTGCTGCCTTTGCTGTATCAGCAAAGCATGCAGTTGATCCAGCAATTGCCGCTGTGGATGACCGGGGCGCAACGGCTGGTTTTGCAATTGCCGGAGCGCTATCCGCACATCATCAACGAAACCCAGGTCTATGCGCTGATTGCGGCAATCCGCCAAGAATTGCTGTCTTACGGCCAGTCGATGCTGACCTATTCCTATACCTCGCTGCTCAATCTTATCAGCTTCATCGTCTATGCCATTTTGGTGCCGCTGCTGGTGTTTTTCTTCCTCAAGGACAAATGCCTGATTGTCAATTGGTTTGTGCAATATCTGCCGCGTGACCGCAACCTCACCACCCGCGTTTGGCGCGAAGTGGATGCGCAAATTGGCAATTATGTGCGCGGCAAGTTCTTCGAGGTCATCGTGCTGTTGTCTGCCAGTTTTGTGACATTCACCTTAATGGAATTCAATTACGCGCTGCTGTTGGCGGTGCTGATGGGCTTGTCGGTGATAATCCCCTATGTCGGGGCGACATTGGTGACATTCCCGGTGATGCTGGTGGCGTTTTTCCAGTGGGGCGCGACGGATGATTTCCTGTATTTGATGCTGGCCTACAGCGTCATTCAGGCGCTGGACGGCGTGATGCTGGTGCCTTTGCTGTTTTCCGAAGTAGTCAACCTGCATCCGGTTGCCATCATGGTCGCCATCCTGTTTTTCGGCGGCATCTGGGGGTTTTGGGGGGTGTTTTTCGCCATACCCTTGGCGACGCTGGTGAAAGCGGTGTTGACCGCTTGGCCTAGGCTGGGTGAAGACGATAACACCCACAAAATTCTCACCGAACTGTAAATTGTTTTAAGGACGCTTAGGGAGTTTTCATCATGAACCGCCAAACCACATATGCCACCGGGGACATTATTATCGAGGAAGCGAGTTTTGGCGACTGCGCCTTCCTGATTGACTATGGAATAGTGGAAGTCTATGTGCTGCGCGGCGAGAAGAAAATCGTGCTGGGCATTTTGTCCGACGGCGATATTTTCGGCGAAATGGCCTTAATCAGCGGTGAGCCGCGCTCGGCCAGCGTCCGCACTTTGGCGCCGACGCGCATCAGCCTGATTTGCAAGCCGTTTTTCGAGCAAAAGCTGGCGCAGAGCGACCCGGTCATCGCCTTGCTAATGAAAGTCGTGCTGCAACGTTTCCACGAGGCCCGCGACCGGCTGCTGGCGATGCCGCCGATGTGTTGGGATGCCATCACCCCGCCCGACGCGCAGGCCAATCCGGTCGGCGACCAGTGGCGCGACACCTTGCAACGCCTCAACTTCATCACCGATCTGCAACAAGCCGTGCAACAGGGGCAAATGCGGCTGCTGTACCAACCCGTCATCAGCTTGGCGGACGGCACGCTGGCGGGCTTTGAGGCGCTGGCCCGCTGGCAACACCCGACGCTGGGCATGGTCATGCCCAGCACCTTCATCCAGATCGCCGAAGACACCCACGACATCATCCCCATCGGCTACTGGGCGCTGGAAACCGCCTGCATGGCGCTGAAAGCTTTACGCGCCGTCGGTGGCGAAAACCTGTGGATGAGCGTCAACGTCTCGCCGGCGCAATTGCGGGATCGCAAACTGGCGCGGCAGTTCGCCGCCATTTTGCAGCGCACCGCCGCGCCACCGGACAAAATCAAATTGGAATTGACCGAAAGCGTGTTGGCCGACGACCCCGAAACGGTGTTGCTGTTCCTGCGCAATGCCAAGCGCCTAGGCGTCAGCATCGCCATCGACGATTTCGGCACCGGCTATTCCAGCCTGAGTTATCTGCACTGCTTCCCGATTGATGTGCTGAAAATCGACCAGAGTTTCATCGCCACTATGCTGCGCGACACGCGCAGCCGCGAAATCGTCCAAGCCGTCGTCACGCTGTCGAAAAACTTGGAGTTGGACATAGTCGCCGAAGGCGTGGAGACGGCGGAGGCGGAAAGCCTGCTGCGGGTATTGGGTTGCCGCTACGGGCAGGGGTATTTGTACGCCAAGCCGGTGGGATTGGAGGAGGCGATTGGCATGGTGGGGCGGGTGTTTCGGGTGGATAAATAAGTCCCCTCGCTCCGTGGGGAGAGGGTTAGGCCGAAAAAATCTCCGTCAT
>JBJSYU010000279.1:0-8973 GCA_046089945.1 Candidatus Methylumidiphilus sp. | reverse complement strand
ACGGAATCTAGGCTTGTCGCATTCCGGGGGTTATAAAACCCCCGGCTATATTCGGAAGCCGCTACGCGGCTTAAGGCAAACCCCGACGGCTACAGTTTTTAAATTCAGATGGTTGCCGCTTAAATAAGCACACGTAGGCGCTGTAAACCTCATCTCTTAGAAGTACGGGCGGGTTCAGAACCCGCCCGCACAAGAGCGGTTTAAGCCAAACCCACCCGCAGCCGTTCGATAGCCTTTTGCAGATTCGCCATGCTGGTGGCGATGGAGAGGCGGACGTGGCCGGGGGCACCGAAGGCGGAGCCGGGGACTAGGGCGACGCCGGCGTTTTCGATGAGGTATTCGGACAGGGCGACATCGTCGGCCAAGCCGAGTTTTTCTATCGCGGCTTGTGCGTTGGGGAACAGGTAAAATGCGCCGTCGGCGGGCAGGCAGGAGACGCCGGGGATGCTGTTGAGTTCGGCCAGCACATAGTCATGGCGTTCCTTGAATGCCTTGACCATGTCGCGGATGAAACTTTGGTCGCCATTCAGGCCGGTTTCCGCCGCGACTTGCGAGATTGAGGTCGGGTTGGAGGTGCTTTGCGATTGGATATTGGTCATCGCCTCAATCAGTTTCGCAGGGCCAGCGCAATAGCCGATGCGCCAGCCGGTCATGGAATAGGCTTTCGACACGCCATTCAAGACCATGGTGCGCTCGTATAACTCTGGGCAGGCGTTGAGGATATTGACGAAACTGCCTTCTTCCCAGACGATATGTTCGTACATATCGTCGGTGGCGATAATGACATCCGGCCAGTCTTTTAATACTTCGCCGAGTGCTTTTAATTCGTCCAGGTTGTAGGATACGCCGGTGGGGTTGGATGGGCTGTTGATGACAAACAGCCGGGTTTTCGGCGTCAGCGCGGCTTGGAGTTGTGCCGGTTGGAGTTTGAAGCCTTGCGACTGCGGCGCGGAGACGATGACCGGCACACCGCCGGCCAGCAGGGTCATGTCGGGGTAGGAGACCCAATACGGCGCCGGGATGATGACTTCGTCGCCGTCGTTCAGCAGCGCTTGCGCGAGGTTGTAAAAGCTTTGCTTGCCGCCGCTGGACACCAGCACTTGCTTAGGGGTGTAGTCCAGGCCGTTGTCGCGCTTGAATTTGTCGATGACGGCTTTTTTCAGGCCGGGGGTGCCGTCCACGGCGGTGTATTTGGTGAAGCCGTCGTTGATGGCTTTGATTGCGGCTTGCTTGATGTAGTCGGGCGTGTCGAAATCCGGTTCGCCCGCGCCTAGGCCGACAATGTCCTTGCCGGCGGCGCGCATGGCGGCGGCGCGGGCGGTGACGGCGAGGGTCGGGGAGGGTTTGATCGACTGGACGCGGTTCGAGAGTTGGATGTTCATGGTTTTTTTAGGCAGGGGAAGTGATAGAAAACAAAGGTTTGGCCGATTGCCGGCGCTTGGGGCGCGGCAACCGCACATGATACAAGAAGCGCCGCCCCCCCTAAATCCTTGGGGGTAAAAAAGTTTGTTCGCCGATGGGCCGGGCCGGGCGGGCGTTGGGCGGTTTAGAGTAAAATGCTGGGCCTCTTGCCTGTTCATACCCTGCGGAAAAACGCCAATGCCGAAGAACAACCCGAAAGACCTAGAACCACTGGCCCTGTTTGCGCCGCTCGTCCGCCTGCTGAATTCGCGTTTGCAGCGCTTTTACTTTAAAGCCAGGGAATCCGTCGGCCATCACAAGCGCGACATTTTGGTGGCGCGCGTGGAAAACGCCCGCGACGGGCTGACGGAGGCGAAGGAGCAGTTTCAAAACGCTTTGGAGAAATTCAGCGCACTGGCCGAGTTTGACGGCGGCGCGTTGGAAGACACGTACCGCCAGCTTAAGGTGGAGTTTGATTACAGCAAGGCCAAGGCGCTGGCGGTGTCCGACCGCATCGACGCGGTGCAGGAGGTCGCCGAGGCGCTGTTTGCCGAGTGGGAGGCGGAATTAGAGCAGTACAGCAACCGTAGCCTGCGCAGCGCCAGCCGCTTGAAGCTGAAGCAAACGCAGCAGATGTATGTGCAGTTAATCGCGGCGATGCGGCGGGCGGAAGGCAAGATCGACCCGGTGTTGAATGTGTTCCAAGACCAAGTGTTATTCCTCAAGCATAATCTGAACGCGCAGGCTATCGCGCATTTGGAAAATGAACTGGTCGCGCTGTCCACCGGCGTCGCCGGTTTGATTACCGCGATGGAGCGCTCCATCGAACGCGCCAATACCTTTATGAGCAGCATGAATGGGCAGAAGGCGCTGCCGTCGGAGTGACGCCGCCGGCCGGGAAAGCCGTGGATGCCGATGGCGAAACGGTTTACCATTTCTTAGCGCGGCCTGCCCCGCGACTTACCGACTGACTTTCATGCCCCGCCATGCTGACCGCCCTGAATCCCCACGACCGCAACCAACCCTTCCCCGCTGTTTCGCAAGCCTTGTCCGATCCAAATGGATTGTTGGCGGTCGGCGGCTGCCTGTCCGCCCAACGGCTGCTGAATGCTTACCGGCAGGGCATTTTCCCTTGGTACAGCGCGGGCGAGCCGATTTTGTGGTGGTCGCCGAATCCGCGTCTGGTGTTGTTTCCTGAGCGTTTGCAGGTGTCGCGCAGTTTGCGCAAGACCTTGAAACGCGGTGTGTTTAAGTTCAGTTTCGATACTTGTTTCGCGCAGGTGATCGACGCTTGCGGCCAGCCACGCGCCTATGCCGACAGCACGTGGATTTCCCCGGCGATTAAACGCGCCTTCAATGAGTTGCATGCCTTGGGCCACACCCATTCGTTTGAGGCGTGGCACGGCGAGGAACTGGTCGGTGGGCTGTATGGCATGAGCTTGGGGCAGGTGTTTTTTGGCGAATCGATGTTCCACCGCGAGAGCAACGCCTCCAAGGCGGCATTCGCTTATGCGGTGGCGCTGTTGCGGGATTGGGGCTATCAGTTGATCGACTGCCAAGTGCATACCGAGCATCTTTGCAGCCTGGGCGCGGAGGAAATTCCGCGCGCGGATTTCATCGGCTTGTTGGATCAGTATTGTGGGCGGGCGCCGTCGGCGGCGGCTTGGCGGAGGGCGGACGTATGACGCAGATTCGCTTGTTTCGCGGGCCGGAGCATGTGTGTTCCTATTTGCCGGGGCGGATGGCGCGTTCGGTTTATGTGGACACCGCCGTGGCCTTGGATGTCCACAGCTATTCCAGCCTCGCCGCGCAGGGCTTCCGGCGCAGCGGCGATTTGGTGTATCGACCCGATTGCCGGGGCTGTGCGGCTTGTGTGCCGGTGCGCATCGCGGCGGCGCAGTTTGCGCCGAACCGCTCGCAGACGCGCACTTTGCGCGGCAACGCGGATCTGAGCGTGGCCGTTCGGCCGGCCGAGTTCGACGAGGAGCATTACCAGTTGTTTCACCGCTATCTGCTCGCCCGCCATGAAGACGGCGGCATGGCGGATTCCAGCCGGGAGGACTACATGGGCTTTTTGGGCAGTTCGTGGGCGAACACGCATTTTGTCGAGTTCCGCCAGCGGGACGACGGGCGCTTGCTGGCGGTCGCCGTGGTGGATCGGCTTAAAAATGGGCTGTCGGCGGTGTACACGTTTTTTGACCCGAACGAGGAGCGGCGCGGGCTGGGGACGTTGGCGGTGTTGTGGCAGGTCGCCGAGGCGCGGCGGCTGGGCTTGGGCTGGGTGTATCTGGGCTTTTGGGTCGAGGGCTGCCGCAAAATGAACTACAAGGAGCGTTTCCGGCCGTTGGATGCGTGGCTAGGCGGGCACTGGCTTATTCACGAAAAAGGCGAGAAGATTCAGCCCTGATATGCTACCATTCGGCGATTAAACCGCCCCTCCAATGTAACGAAACGGGGCGCCTGTTTCACTAGCATTCGGAGTTTTATGTCTAAAGAAGATCAGATCGAAATGGAAGGCAAGGTGATCGAAACCCTGCCGAACACCACCTTCCGCGTGGAATTGGACAACGGCCATGTCATCATCGCCCATATCTCCGGCAAGATGCGCAAGCATTACATCCGCATCCTCACCGGAGACCGCGTCAAGGTCGAAATGACGCCTTACGACCTGACCAAGGGCAGAATCACCTTCCGCCAGCGTTAAGAGGCGGCTTTCACGCCGTCTCCGGCGCCTTCTCCCGTAAACTCATAAAGGCGAACGCCAGTTTGCCGTCTTCGACGCTGATTCTCACCATGCCGCCATCGGCCAGCTTGCCAAAGAGAATCTCGTCGGCCAGGGGTTTCTTGATGTTTTCCTGAATCACCCGCGCCATTGGCCGAGCGCCCATCTTCGGGTCGCAGCCATGCACGGCCAACCATTCCCGCGCATCCGCCTCCAAGGCCAGCGACACCCGCTTCTCGGACAATTGCGCTTCCAACTCGAACACAAACTTGTCCACCACTTGGCGGATGATGTCCATGTTCAGCGGCTTGAATTGGATGATGGCGTCCAGGCGGTTGCGGAATTCCGGGGCGAACAGGCGCTCGATGGCCTTCATCGCATCCGTCGTGTTGTCCTGCTGGGTGAAGCCTATCGACGTGCGGTCGCTGTCCGCCGCCCCGGCGTTGGTGGTCATAATCAGCACGATGTTGCGGAAATCCGCCTTGCGCCCGTTGTTGTCGGTCAAGGTGCCGTGATCCATGACTTGCAGCAGCAGGTTGAACACATCCGGGTGGGCTTTTTCGATTTCGTCCAGCAGCAGCACCGCATGCGGGTTCTTGGTGACGGCCTCGGTCAGCAAGCCGCCTTGGTCGAAGCCGACATAGCCCGGCGGCGCGCCGATCAAGCGCGAAACCGTGTGGCGCTCCATATATTCCGACATGTCGAAGCGGATTAGCTCAATGCCCAGCACTTTCGAGAGTTGGCGGCTAACTTCGGTCTTGCCGACGCCGGTCGGCCCGGCGAACAAGAACGAGCCGATGGGCTTTTGCACCTCGCGCAGGCCCGCCCGCGACAGCTTGATGGCCGCGGCCAGCGCGGAAATCGCCTGATCTTGGCCGAACACTAGCATTTGCAGATGCTTTTCCAGATCCTTGAGCTTGTCTTTGTCGTTGGTGGAGATGGTTTTCGGTGGGATGCGGGCGATCTTGGCGACGATGTCCTCAATCTCCAAGGTGCCAATCAGCTTTTTGCGCTTGGACGCCGGTTGCAGGCGTTGGCAGGCGCCGGCCTCGTCGATGACATCAATCGCCTTGTCCGGCAAATGGCGGTCGTTGATGTAGCGGCTGGACAGTTCCGCCGCCGTGCGCAGCGCCGACAGCGAGTATTTGACCTCGTGATGCTCCTCGAAACGCGACTTCAACCCGCGCAAAATCTGGTAAGTCTCGTCCACGCTAGGCTCGACGACATCGATCTTCTGAAAGCGGCGGGCCAAGGCGCGGTCTTTCTCAAACACCCCGCGAAACTCTTGATAGGTGGTCGAACCGATGCAGCGCATTTCGCCGGAAGCCAGCATCGGCTTAATCAGGTTCGAGGCATCCATGACCCCGCCGGAGGCCGAACCGGCGCCGATGATGGTGTGGATTTCGTCGATGAACAAAATCGAATTCGGCTCTTTCTTCAACTGCCCCAGCAAGGCTTTCAGGCGCTTCTCGAAATCGCCCCGGTATTTCGTGCCGGCCACCAACGCGCCTAAGTCCAGCGCGTAAATCACGCTGTCCTTCAAAATTTCCGGGACTTCGTTGTCCACGATTTTCTTCGCCAGCCCCTCGGCGATGGCGGTCTTGCCGACGCCGGCCTCGCCGACCAGCAACGGATTGTTCTTGCGGCGGCGGCACAGCACTTGGATTGTCCGCTCCACCTCGTCCTTGCGGCCAATCAGCGGATCGATCTTGCCTTTCTTCGCCATCTCATTGAGGTTGGAGGTGAACTTCTCCAGCGGATTGGCCGCCGATTCGGTCTCCTCGCCCTCACCGGCTTGGCCGCGCGCGGCGGGGTCAGAATCTTCTTGCAGCTTGGAAATGCCGTGCGAGATGTAATTGACCACATCCAGCCGGGTGATGTCCTGCTTGCCCAGCAGGTACACCGCCTGGGAATCCTGCTCGCTGAAAATGGCGACGAGGATGTTTGCCCCGGTGACTTCTTTTTTGCCCGCCGACTGCACATGGAACGCGGCGCGTTGCAACACGCGCTGGAAACCCAAAGTCGGCTGGGTGTCGCGCTTCACGCCCGGCGGAATCAGCGGTGTGGTCTCGGACAGGAACTCTTGCAGCTCCTTGCGCAACAGATCAATGTTGGCCGCGCAGGCATGCAAGACTTCCACCGCCTGGGCGTTGTCCAGCATCGCCAGCAGCAGATGCTCCACGGTGATGAATTCGTGGCGCTTGTCGTAGGCCGCCCGGAAAGCGGCGTTCAGCGAAAATTCGAGTTCTTTGCTTAGCATAAAAGGGTTCTCCGCTTAGGCTTCTTCCATCGTACATAAAAGAGGGTGTTGGTGCTTGCGGGAAAAGTCGCTGACCTGTTTGACTTTCGTTTCCGCCACGTCCCTAGAAAACACCCCGCACACGCCGATGCCACGGGTGTGGACATGCAGCATGACCTGGGTGGCTTTTTCCTCGTCCATGCCGAAGAAGTTCTTCAGCACCAGCACGACGAAGTCCATGGGAGTGAAGTCATCGTTCAACAGCAGAACTTTGAACAACGGCGGCCGTTTCAGTTTCGGCTGGGCTTCCTGTACAGCAAGCTCGTCATCGAGTTTGTGGTCAGGTGTTTGGGACATCGGGTTTGCGCCTCATCGACAAAAAACTTTTGACAGCGGTCAATATATCACCGGATTGGCCGCTTGCATAACGCCGCTTCCGGCTGGCAAGATCGCCGCAATTCACTGGCAAATCCAGCCATCACGCCCGTCCGGCCGTTCCGCGCGCCGCGTCTGGCTGTTAGTCTACAACACCCGCCCACACAAACCACAAGCCTCATGCACAAGCCACCGCATTTCTTTAACAACCTCTATGTCCAGGTTCTCACCGCCATTATGCTAGGCGGGCTGCTGGCTTGGTGTTTCCCTTCATTTGCCGTCAGCCTCAAGCCGCTAGGCGATGGCTTCATCCGACTGATTAAAATGATCGTCGGCCCGATCATCTTCGCCACCGTCGCCCTAGGCATCGCCCGGCTGGGCGGGCCGAAGACCGCCGGGCGCTTGAGCCTGAAAGCCTTGCTGTATTTTGAGGCGGTGTCCAGCTTGGCCTTAGTCATCGGCCTGACCGTCGGCAATCTGTTGCAGCCGGGGGCGGGCGTCCACGCCGACCCGGCCAGCCTCAACGCCGGCGCGGTGAAAACCTACACCGCCGACGCCCAACACCTCGACACCGCCGGCTTCCTGCTCAACATCATCCCCAGCAGCGCCGTCGATGCCTTCGCCAAAGGCGAAATCCTGCAAGTGCTGCTGTTCTCGGTGCTGTTCGGCTTGGCCTTAGGCCATCTGTCCGAACAGGCGCAAAACCTGATTGCCACCGCCGCAACGGAAACCCACCCGCCCCGCGCCGCCGCCCTGCGCCAACGCGGCGAGTTGCTAAGCCGGGCTTATCAATCCGTGATTCACGGACTGGAATCCGTCGAAGCGGTGCTGTTCGCCATGGTTCATCTGATTACCCGGCTGGCGCCGATAGGCGCGTTCGGCGCCATCGCCTTCACCATCGGCCAATACGGCGTCGGCGTGTTGTGGTCGTTGGGGCTGTTGATGGCCGGGGTGTACCTGACCTGCTTTTTTTTCATCGTGCTGGTGCTAGGCGGCATCGCCCGCTGGACGGGCTACAGCCTGTGGGCCTTAATCAAACACCTGCGCGAAGAACTGCTGATCGTACTCGGCACCTCCTCGTCGGAATCGGTGCTGCCGGCCTTGATGGAAAAGCTGGAAGCCCTAGGCTGCCAGCGCTCGGTCGTAGGCTTGGTCACGCCCTTGGGCTATTCGTTCAATTTGGATGGCACCTCCATTTACCTGACCATGGCCGTGCTGTTCATCGCCCAAGCCACCGGCATTGATTTCGGGCTGCCGCAGCAGCTTGGCATCCTGCTGATTTTGCTGCTGACCTCGAAAGGCGCGGCGGCGGTCACGGGCGGCGCCTTCGTCACCTTGGCGGCGACGCTGGCCGCGCAAGACGCCCTGCCCGTCGCCGGCCTGGCGCTGCTGCTCGGCGTGGATCGCTTCATGTCGGAGGCCCGCGCCCTGACCAACCTCGTCGGCAACGCCGTCGCTGTGCTGGCGGTGGCGCGATGGGAAAAGGCATTGGATGACGGAGCGTTGGCGGCGGGATTGGCGGATGGCGCGACCGATACGGAATAAACAGCGCTAGGCGGCGGGGGGCGTTGCGCAATCGGGGGTTTTCTTGCAGCATACGCCAACCCCCGCCAAACCGTAAGGAACCGCCACGCCCCCGCCCGCCTCGCCTTTCGCCGCCGGCCGGCCGCTGCGCCCGGACGAACCCATTCCTGCGGCCTAGGCTGGACGGAATGGCAAGCCTCCCGGCAATGGGTCGGCGGGCATCCGTGCCGCTTGCAATGCGCCAGCGAGGCGAGGGTGGAAGTGAAAACCGGCCAGCATGATGCGGTTTGGGCCAAGCGGCGTTATCTGGAATTGGCCGGGCAGTTATGCCATGTGCGCCCGCTGCGGCTACGGGGTATCATCGCCAAACACGCCGAGCGCTGGCTGGCGTAGGTTCCGCTTGGTGTGCTGGATGGCATCATGCGGGTTTCTGGTGTCGCCAAATGGATAGGCGGTGTATCCAGTAAATTTCAGGAATTGTATAGTCGGCTTGCTAAGGGCGTGTCATCAATTAAGCCAGACGACGGCGGCTGCCAGATGGATTCCGCCCAAAAAGTTGCGGGCGGTTTTGTCGTAGCGGGTGGCGATGGCACGGTACTGCTTGAGGCGGGCGAAGAAATTCTCGGCCAGGTGGCGGGCCTTGTAGAGGTCGCCGTCGTAGTCGCGCGGCTCCTTGCGGTTGCTGCGGGGCGCGGCATCACACCTGCTTGCC
>JBJSYU010000278.1:0-8964 GCA_046089945.1 Candidatus Methylumidiphilus sp. | reverse complement strand
GTTGGCGTTTGCCGCCGATGGCCGTGTGGCGACAGCGGCGGCGGATGGGGCGGTGCGGTTGTGGGACGCGCAGGGCGTGGCGCTGGCCGAACTGCAAACCCCCGGCGTGTAAACCCGCACCGCGCCATCCTCCGCGACGGTGACTATCCCCTGCCCCGCCGCGTCAAACCCAACCCGCGACACGCCTAGCGCATGCGGCAGGCGGAAGCGCAAGCCGCCGTCGGCCGCCTGAAAAACCCAAACCTCGCCGCTGGCGTTGTCCAAACCGGCCAAAGCCGCCACCAGCAACAGTCGGCCGTCGGGGCTGAAACTGAGGTCGGACAACGCCTGCGGCTGCGTCCAGCACCAGCGTTGCCGGCCGTCGGCCGTGGCGTACAGGCAAACCGAATATTCGCTGGCGTTCGCCGCCTGCCCGGCCGCCGCCACCGCCAGCCACGCCCCGTCAGGACTGAGCGCGGCGTCGCGGACTTGGCCCGGATAATCCAGACTCAAGCCCGGCCGACCGTCGGCGGCGGACAGTTGCACCCGCCGGGCGCTGTGCGTCAGCCGCCACGGCCCGCCCGCGCTATCGTCAGTCGGCGGCGGCGCGGCGGTGGTGGCCTTCGACAATGCCGCCAGCGGGCCTAAGCGCCAGCGCCGCACAAACGTTCCGTCGCCCGCCACCGCCACGCTGCGCCCGTCGGCGGCGAACACCACGCGGCGCGGCGCGGCCTCCAGTCGCGCCTGTAGCCGCAACTGCCCGGAGTCCAAATCCCACAGCCGCAGCGCCGCATCGCGGGCCACCCCGGCCAGCCACAGGCCATCCGGGCTGTAGGCGAAATCCGCCAGCCCCTCCGCACCAGCCAGCGCGGCGGCGGCTTCGCCCTCGGCCAGCGTCCAGCGCAGCAGCCGCCCGCCGCCGTCCAACGCCGCCAACTGCGCACCGTCGGCGCTAAACGCCAGCCGCCGCGCCATCCCGTCCACCGCCCAGCGCCTCAGCAGCCGGCCGTCCTGCGGGCTGCGCCATTCCACCGCTCCTTCGACCGCCACCGCCAACCGTGCGCCGTCAGGGCTGAACGCCAAACCGCCAAGGTCTTCGCCGGTCTCGATTTGCCAACGCACCGCGCCGCTGGCGCTGTCCACCGCCAGCAACACGCGGTCGGCGCAGGCCACCACCGCCTGCGCCGCATCCGGGCTGAACACCGCCTGCACCGCTGCCCCGCCGCAGGGCAGGCGAACGGCGGTCGCCGCGACGGTGCCGGGCGCAAAGGCTGACAGCGGCCACCACTGCGCCACGCCGTCGCCCGTCAAGGTCAGCAGCGCATCGCCTGCCGGCGCGGTGGAAACCCGCAACATCTCCTTGCTCGGCGCCAAACGCCAAAGCGCCGCGCCGTTTTGCAGATCCCACACCCGCGCGCCATCCGCGCCCGCCGCCGCCAGCCTGCGCCCGTCGGCGCTGAACGCCAAATCGTAAACCGCCGCCGCGCCGGGGGTTTGCAGTTCGGCCAGCGCCACGCCCTGCGCGTCCCACAACCGCACCGCCCCATCCGCCGCCGCTGTCGCCACACGGCCATCGGCGGCAAACGCCAACGCGAACACCGCCGCGCCCTGTGGCAAGCGCTGATATTCCAGCGGCAGGCTCAAGGCATAAGCCAGCGCGGTTTCCGCCGCCAGCACATACGGCCTAGGCTGGCCCGGCTGCGGCAGCGCGTCCAAGGCCAAGGCCAGCCCGCGCGCGGTGTTGCCCAATTCGCTTTGCTGCCGCGACAAAGCCGCCAGCAATTCCGACTGCCGGCGCAAGCCCTCCCACCATTGCCCAGCCAGCGCCGCCGCCGCCAACACCACCGCCAATGCCAGCCCGGCCAGCGCCGCCCGCGACAGCCGCCGCCGCCGCCGCGTCCGCCGCCGTTGCGCAAGCGCGTCGGCGACCAGGCGCGTTTCCGCCGCCGTCCACGCCCGCATGCCGTCGCGCCCGCGCTCCACCGTCGCCAAATCGTCCAGCGGCAGCGCCGCGCCGTGGCGGATGCGCTCCTCCAAAATGCGCCGGGCGCGTTGGCCGGGGCGGACGGACTGCTCGTATTCGCGCCGCACCAAGGGCGCCAGCAGATCATGCGCCAGCCGCGTGGACTTGCCCGCCCCGTCGGCCAACACAAAACACCCCCGGAAAAAATCCAGCACCGCGTCCAAGCCCTCGGTGCAATGCGGATAACGCTGGCGCAGCGCGTCCGGCGGGCATTCGGCGGCGGCGCCCAGCGGGCTGGTGTGCTGGCGCAACACATCCAAGGCCAAGCCCGACTGCGCCCAGACCGGCTCGGCGGCCTCCCACGCCGCCAAGCGCCGCTGGAAAAAATCGTCCAACAGCAGACCCTCGCGGCGCACTGCCTGATACAGCGCGGCATCAATGCGCGGGGCATCCGCGTTGCGCCGCCGCGCCTCCTGCCACAAGCGGCTGAGCAAAATTTGCACAATCGGCGCGGCCGGGGCGCTGGGGTCTTGCAGCACATCGGCGGCTATCGTTTGTGCCAAGCTTTCGCCCGCCTCGCCCGGCGGCAGGAACGCGCCGTATTTGTCGCGGGCGGCGGCGTCGCGGCACACCCCGGCCACCGCCTCGGCGACGCCCTCCGCATCCAGCCGGCCCAACACCCGCTTGCCGAAATTGCCCAAGCCGTGGCGTTCCAGCGCGTGTTCCACCTCGGCCAGCCATTCCTTGCGGAACGCCAGCAGCAGCCTGCCACGCGGCGGGGCGTCAAACACCTCGGCCAGCGCCGCCAGCAACGCCGCCAAGCCGCCGGGCGGCGCGCCGTTTTCCGGCAACAGCGCCTCGACCTGATCCAGCAGCACCAACAGCGGCTTGCCCGTCCGCGCCTCGACGTCCCGCCACGCTTGCGCCAAGCCCTGCCCGGCCGCCGCACCGATCTCGGCCAGCAAAGCGTCCAGCGCCGCAACCGGCGTGTGGCGCAGCGCCACCACGGCATGCCCGGCCTCCAAGCGCGGCAGCAGCCCGGCCGCCAACAGCGAAGACTTGCCGACGCCGCTCTGCCCGCACAACAACACAATCGGCGGCGCGGCCGGGTCGGCCAGCAGCCCGCACAGCGCGCGGATATCCGCCCCGCGCCCAAAAAAAATCCGCGCATGGGCGCGGCTGAAACTTTGCAAATTCAAATACGGCGCGGCCGGCCAGCCGATGTCGGCGGGCAGGGGCAGGCCGGCCAGCGGGTCGGCCGGGCGCAGCCGCCACAAGCCCGCCGCCGCGTCGCGGCTGTGCAGCCGCCACAATCCCGCCGCCAAGGCCGTTGACGTGCCGCTGGCGAAACGCACACCGCGCTCAACGCCGCCCGCATACAACAGCGACACGGCGGCGGCCGCCGTCGCGCAGGCCTCGGCCAGGGTTTGGCCGTTTCGCGCCAGCCCAATGTGCAAGGCTTCGGCAAAGTCGCAGGCGCTGAAATCGTCCAACCGGCGCGCGCTGGCGATGACCGCCGGAACGCCCGCGTCCAACAGCCGCCCGACATGGCCCGCCGTCTCGCAGCCGTTCAAAAACACCCAGGCCAAGCCCGCCTGCCGCCCCAAAAAATCCGCCAGCGGCCCGCCCGCCGCCTCGGCCGTGCCGCCGTCCTCGGTTTCCAGCAACAGGCTAAAGCCGTCGGCGTGGCCGGCGAAATGCAATCCAGCCATCGCGCCGGGCCGCTCCGCGTCCAAAAACGCCCGCACGATATCCCGCGCCGTCGCGTCCGGCAGCAACTCGACCCGGCACAGCCCGGCGCGTTCCGCCTGCCGCCACACCCGCTCCAGCCGCCGCCGCTCCTCGCCCAGCTGCCGCAAATACGGCTGCCCGCCGCCGTGGGCGTTGGCGAAGGCCAGCAGGATTGAAGGGATAGGCGAAAACACTGGGCAAGCCACGCCGCTCAGTCTTCCAACACCCAGAATGGCAAACGCAACACAAAAGAATCCTTGTCTGAGAGCCTGTCCAATTCCCAATTGAGCTGCGTCAACGCGTCCGGCAACCTGACGCCCGACGCGTCGCGCAGGCAGGCCGTCAAAAAAACAGGCAACGGCTCAGCGACAAACGCCACCACCCACCAATGCTGCCCAACCGGCGGCTCCACCCGGAACGGACGGCATCCCTCATTCGGCAACATCAAAGATTTTCTGCCTTGACACTCGCTCGGCAAGGCGAGCTGGTTGTTCTCCCCCAGTTCTTCGTGGGGGCAGAGGCAGGCGATGCCTTTCGGATCTTGCAGGAAAACGGCTACATGCCAGTCTTTTGGCCCTTCGATCCGCAAGCGGAATTGGTCGCCGATCCTAAACGTCGGCCCTTGCCGGCCATCGTCCACATAAAAGCTGATGCCGCGCCGGGGCAGTTCCAGCCCGCCACGCGGATGGTCGAATTTTTCGACGCTGACCGCCTGTGCGCACAGTTTCTCCCAAGGGCTGGCAGGCGGAAGCTTGGGCGCTTCCACCTCTGCCCTAAACGCCGCCATGTTATCCAGCAGGAAAACCTCTTGGGTCAGAGCGAACAACTGCAACATCTCCTGCATTCGCTCGTCGGGTAGGCATTCGGCTTTGATCCACTGCGAGATGCTCGGTGCCGTGATTCCCAAGCTTTCGGCTAAATGGTTGTGCTGGGTGATCGCTGGATTGCGCCCAAGTTTGCATAGCAGCCTGAGCTTTTCCTGAAGATGAGGGACAAAGACTTTTGACATGGGTTTCTGTGACAGAAGAATGGCGGGCTATTGCCAAGTATAAGGGCTTCGGCAGGGTTTGCCAACATAGCGCCTCAGCAGTAAGGCTGGCAATAATTAAGTGGATTAAGCGTGAAATAAGCAATCGGCAATTGTGTTTGTTGGCATATTGCACCAAGCTAGAGGACAAGCCCCGACAGTTTGGGCCAAGGCATTACCATGGAATTTTCCAGTAGTAGCCAAAACCCGGCCTGAAGCGGTGAAATTGAACTTTTTGTTTTCTAGGAGGCACGAAAATGCGCTCACACACATTTTTATTTTTTTCAAGCATCGCGATGGCGTTGGCCTCTGGTTTATCCGGTGCCGCGCCCGCTCCCGGAATAAGCTATGTCGAAGTCCGGCATGTTGGCTCGACAAATCAAGGGTGGGAAGATTTGGGGCCGAATGACATGGCGACACGCCTAGACCACGGCGGCGCACAGCTTCGCGTCATCACCGTGGAGATTGGCTATGGAAAATCCCCCATGGCTTTTTTGGACGGTGTCAGATTGCCTAATTCCGCAAATTACTCCACGACAACGTTCTGCAGCTCCAATTATTTGATCCCCTGCCGGGCCGGGCAGACAGTGATGGGTTGGGTGAGGTATTGGAATCTTGATGGCAAGCAAAGCGGTCGGTTTTATTATCAAACTACGTCGACGAATTTTCCCAACAACACGCTAGGTGACGGCATGTATATCCGTTGACATTGACGAAATAGCGGCATAGGTTGGCAACCTATGCCGCTTTGTTCGCAATGCTTGCCAGCGTTGCGAAAAATTCCTTAATTTCACAAGCCAATCTTAATTTCAAGTTAATATACTTATTTTTAAAAACAAATATTTAGGTGTACTTTTTTACTAGATGATGTAGAGTAATTGCCAGCCGAAGGTTGCTATTTTAGACCCAGTGAACTGGGGAGCCAATCTTGCGACAGGAAGCGAAACTACAGCCTTCGGCGCTGCCTAGGTGAAAGGGCGCATTCTGAAAAATTGACATGAATCACGCCTTTTCATTGTTTGACACCACAGGAGAAACCACCATGAAAACCTTGACAACTTGTACGCTTGCACCTGCCTTTGGCCTGCTGATTGCGTTAGGCTTTACACCTACGGCACAGGCCGCCACTGTGACCAACCACTCTGGCACAATCTGCAAAAATTACAATGACTACGAGGCGACGAAAATCGACTTCCTAGCCAGAGGCACACAGAACAGCGCCGCTTACGCGACGCAGGTCATCTGCCCGTTGACGCGGGCCGCGAACTCCAGCGCGGGTGCCACAGCGTATGTCGATATCTACCACTACGGCTACCAAACCACCTCTTGCACACTGTACAGCTATACCAATCTTGGCACGCTGTTAGGGAGTGCCAGCCAGAGCTGGTCTGGCTCAGGTGCCCGTGAATTGAGCATATACCTTGGCTCCGGCAAAAGCGCCGCCTGGAGCGATTACAGCGTGCTTTGCACTATCCCGGGCAGTACCAATGGGATAGTGATGGGGGTTGACCTTTACGAATACTAGTTCCCGCAGGCCTTGGGTCTTTGGCAATGCTTTTTTTGAATAGCGAGGAGGTAGTCCCATGAAATTGCTCCATCTTGCCTTGGCGGCCTCGGTGGCCAGCTTGTCTTTTGGCGTTTACTGGAGCGCGGCAGAGCATCGCGCCCCGCCGCCGCAAGCCGACCGGGCGGCTTCGGCAGGTCGCCTGGCGCCAAGGCAGGCGGATGCCGGTCGGGTGAACGCACCGGTTGCCGTTCAATCGGCAAAGCCTGCGGTTGAGAGCGGCATGGCCGCGCTGCGCCGCGAAATGGCGATTCTGCGTGCCGAGGTAGGCGCGTTGCGGCAGCAAGTGGCGACGGCGGGTGGTGGCCCGGTGGATGGGGCGCTCGCCAAAGATACACGCCACGATCCGATTGCTCAGGCGGAAGCGGAGCGGCAGCGCCAAGAGCAGATGGCGGCAGTTGAAGCGAATTTCCGTGGAGAAGCGGCTGACAGATCTTGGTCTGAGCGAACCACGGCCACAGTGCAGCACGCATTAGCGGGACAGGTTGCCATCCAATCATCGCTCAGAAGCGTGGAGTGCCGGTCAAGCACCTGCCGCGTCGAACTTTCGGGCGGCAATGCGGCCGCCCTGGACAAGTCGCTGCCACTTTTTGCCAACCGACTGACCGAAAGTCTTCCCAGCGTCACGGTCAACCAAGTTGAAGACGGTGCCGGTGGTGTGACGACGGTACTCTACCTGTCCAGCGAAGTGGATCAGCCGCCTGTCGATGGCGGCTGATCCAGTCTGTAGTAGGCTGGGCGCGTCTTTGTTACGCCTCGCGCACCAGCCGCAGTCAAAAAAACAGGCCGGAGAGCGCCCACCTCTCAAGACGCTTGCCAGAGGACTTCACAATACGCCTGCTGGAATACATATGGCCAAGACAGCGGCGCTCTGCCGTGTGCCGACCGGGGCTACAGCCGCAACGCCTTGGCCAAACTTTGCGCTTGGGCGTCGCGGTCGGTCAGGGGTCTAAGGCGGTAGCGTTCTTCGATCAGCTTCAAGATGGAGGTGGTGTCGTAGACGCTGTGGTCCACGTAGCCGTTGCGGACGAACGGGGAAATGATGATGGCGGGGATGCGGCTGCCGGGGCCGAAGCGGTCGCCTTTGGGCGGCGGGACGTGATCCCAGAAGCCGCCGTTTTCGTCATAGGTGACGATAATCACGCTGTCTTTCCACAGCGGGCTGTGTTCCAGCCTGTCCAGGATATCGGCAATATGTTTTTCCCCGGACATTACATCGGCGTAGCCTGGGTGTTCGTTCAGCGAACCCACCGGCTTGTAGAACACGACCGGCGGCAATTGGCCCTTGGCAATGCCGGCCAGCAAATCGGCTTCGTCTTTCAGGTGCTGGGCGCGGCCGGGGGAGCCTGCCGTGTAGCGCTGGAAATAGGCGTAGGGCTGGTGGTGGAACTGGAAGGTCGGGTCGGGATGGCCTGCTTGCGCGTCGTTCCAGCCGCCGGAATACCAGGCCCAATCGATGCGCCGGTCGGACAGGCGGTCGCCCAAGGTCGGCGCGGTCTGCACCGGCAGCAGTTTTTCGGCGGCGACTGTGTCCGGGTGCGGCCCTTCGGCCGGTAAAATGGTGTTGACCGCGTAGCCGTCCGGCGTCACCGTGCCGTCCTTGACCAGTTTGCCTTGGGCGTCCAACACGGCTTTCAGGCTGTCCGGGGCGTTGTCATAGCGCGGCGTGCAGGCGCAGGCCAGCCATTGGTGGTTGAGGAAGGAGCCGCCGAACGCGGCCTGGAAGAAATGATCGGCCAAGGTGAAGCGTTTGGCGTATTGCCACAGTGGCAGCTTGTGGCCGTCGTAATGGCCCATCACCAAGCCTTTGACCTCGGACACGGCGGCGAACAGGTTCATCGCCCCGCCGTTGATTTGCTGCTGGTGCTGGTAGAACAAATGCGTGGGGCTGGCGACTTTCTCCTCCGGCGGGGCGTAGTCGTCGAGCAAAAACGGCTTGTTGGGCAGATCCTTCGGGAAGCGCGGGTCGTCGGGAACCGGCGGCAGCGTGGCGAAGGGCTGGCCGTTGAGATCGACTTGCGTGGTGTTTTCCGGCTTGGCTTGGGCAATGCCCTCGGCGTCTGGGAACAGGCCGTAGAGGTTGTCGTAGCTGTGGTTTTCCAAGTAAATGACGACGATGTGGCCGATTTTGTCCAAGCCTTTCGGCGGCGGCGCGGCGTGGGCGGACGGCAGGCCGGACAAGGCAAGGGCAAGCGGCAGGGCAAGGCGGGAATAGCGCATGGCGGTGGCTCCTGTAGTGTTTTGGGGAGGCGCCAGATTATCCCGAAACAGCGGGCCAGAAAAGGTTCAGCCGCGTTTGGCGGCGCTTAAAAACGGCAGCATGACCCCGAATAGCAGCACCAGCGCGCAGCCCAGCCAGCCTTTGGCGTCCGGCGTCCGGCCAAACAGCGCGACGCCCCAGCCCAGGCTTAGCACCGGGCTGAGGTAGGCGACGGTGCCGACCAAAGCGGCGGGGGCGATTTGGTAGGCGCGGGTCATGTAAAACTGCGCGGCGCTGGCCGACAGCCCGCCGCCGACTAGCAACACCCACACATCCAGGCTGGCCGGCGCGCGCCAGCCGTACAGGCCGAAATAGCCCAGGTGCAGCAACACGCCGACCAGGCAAAAATAAAAAATGATCGACACCGTGCTGTTGCTGACGCCGGCCTTCGCCACCATCAGATAGGCCAAAGCCGCCAGCACGCCCGTCCCCAGCCCCAA
>JBJSYU010000277.1:0-3565 GCA_046089945.1 Candidatus Methylumidiphilus sp. | reverse complement strand
AAATCGTCAACCAGGCAAAAAAGTTCGGTCAAGTTGTCCATGGACGCCTCCTGTTCAAGTGTTGATTTGTTTGTGGAAACAAAATCTTACGCGAAAAGGCAGGCGTCCGCCCCGAACTTTCTTATCCCGAACTCAGGTTAGTATAGGGGCGGGGCGGGCAAGTGTAAAACCGGAGCGCCGGCATCTTGCCGGCCAAAGTCTCAAACGCCGGCAAGGATGCCGGCGTTACGACTGCACAGCCGGCGGCGTGTCGCCGCACACCGGGCTAACCCGCCACTTGCACCGGATGGTTGCCGCAAACCGCCCCGGCGGGCTTATGGGCGCTCAGCAGTTCGCGCACATCGGCGTTGCACTTGCCGCAGTCGCGCCCGACGCTCAGGCACTGCACCAGTTCCCGGCGGGTGCAGGCGCCTTGCCGGATGGCTTCACGGATTTGGCCGTCGGTCACGGCTTTGCAAATGCAGATGTACATAGGAGTCCTCAATCGTCGTCTTCGTCTTCATCGCCAATGCGGCGGCGGCGCACGGTTTTCGGGTCGGCGGTAATCGCCCGGTAAATCTCAATGCGGTCGCCTTCTTTCACCGACGAGTCCAGCTTCACCAGCTTGCCGAAAATCCCCACCTTTTGCGTCCCCAAATCAATTTCGGGAAAGCGCTGCAAAATGCCGGAATGGCGAATGGCTTGTTCCACCGTGCTGCCCTCCGGGGTTTCCAGCCTAAGCCAGACTTGCCGGTCGGTTTCCGCATAACATACGCCCACGTTCATTGCTCAATCCGCCAAAGACAAGTTGTCCGCCGCCACCGGCACGTGCGCCTGGGCGCGGGCTTGCAGCCAGCGATCCAGCACTTTCTTGCCGGCCAAAATGAAGCCCAGCATCAAAAATCCACCCGGCGGCAAGGCCATCAGCAAAAAGCCCCGGTATTTGTCGATCAACACGGTTTCCATCCAAGCGAAGGACTCGCCCAACAGCAAAGAGGCGTTGGCGAACAAAGTGCCTGCGCCCAAGATTTCCCGTGTCGCGCCCAGCACCACCAAGGCCAGCGTGAACCCTAGGCCCATCATCAGCCCGTCCATCGCCGCCTCGGCCACCGGCTGGCGCGAGGCAAACGCCTCGACCCGGCCCAAAATCGCGCAGTTGGTGACAATCAGCGGAATGAACAGCCCCAGCACCTTATGCATCTCGTGCAGCCAAGCGTTCATGAACATGTCCACCAGCGTCACCACCATCGCAATCAGCACCACGAAAATCGGGATGCGGATTTCCGGCGGAATCAGCAGCCGGGTTTTCGACACCAAGGCGCTGCACACCACCATCACGGCGGTCGTCGCCAACCCCATGCCCAGCCCGTTGACCGCCGTGCCGGTGACGGCAAACAGCGGACACAAGCCAATGCTTTGGCTGAACACGATATTGTTGTCCCACAAGCCATCGCGGGTGATTTTGCGGAATTGCTCGTTCATGGTTTCACCTCTTTATAAAACGCTCGATTCAAGGCTAACGCAGCAACTCGTCTTGGTGCCGCCGAAAAAACTGTAAACCCGCCGACACGCCGCCGACCACGGCGCGCGGCGTAATCGTCGCCCCGGCGAACTGGTCAAACTCGCCGCCGTCTTTCTTCACTTTCCAGCGCTCCGGGGCCAGATTGTCCAGCGAGCGCTTGTTGAACGACAGTATCCAGTCGGATTTGTCGCGCTCGATCTTATCGCCCAAGCCCGGCGTCTCGGCATGGGCGACGACGCGGACGCCTAGCACCGCGCCGTCTTTGTCCACGCCCATCATCAGCGAAATCGGCCCGGAATAGCCGCCATTGGCGATGAATTTGAACGCCACCGCCGTCACCGCGCCCTGCTGGCGGGCGACATACACCAAAGTCTCGGTCTTGCCTTCACTGATAGTCTTCACATCGTCCAGCAAAGCATTGTCGTGCAGTGCGTTGGGCAGGACTTGCTCCAAGGTGGCTTGGATATCTTCCTGCCGCCGCGCCTCAATCGAACCGTGCGTCGCCAAGTCGGCGAAGCCCAGCAACAGGCTGGACACCAGCCCGGCGGCGGCGAGGCTGTAGGTTTGATAATCCAAACGCTGGCGCAGCGCGTCCAAATCGTCAAACTGGCGCAGCAACACCTGCCAACGCGCCAGCGCATAGACGCGCAGGTTTTCCAGCAAGCTCTCCAGAGTGGCGCTCATTTGCGCACCTCCGGCAATTCCAGCGGCCGGCCTTTCAGGTCGCGGCCGTAAATGCGCGGGCGGACATAATGGTCGATGATCGGCGTCAGCGAATTCATCAGCAGCACCGCGAAGGCCACGCCTTCCGGGTAGCCGCCCCAGGTGCGGATGACATACACCAACAGCCCGCAGCCGGCCCCGAAAATCAACTGCCCGGTCGGGCTGTTTGGCGAGGTGACATAATCGGTGGCGATGAAAAACGCCCCCAGCATCAACGCCCCCGACGTCAGATGGAACAGCGGGCCGGGATAGCGCGCGCCGTCCAGCAGCGTAAACACCGAGGCCAGCAGCGCCACCGTCGCCAACATCGACAGCGGAATATGCCAAGTGATGATTTTTTGCTTTAACAGCCACGCCCCGCCGATGGCGTAAAAAAGCGCCGAGGTTTCGCCTAAGCTGCCGCCCGTCCAGCCAAAGAGCGAAGCAAAGAAGTTCCAATGCCCGGAGGGCAAGGACTCGGCCAACAACCGGCCTTGCGAAAATTCGGTCTTCACCCAGCCCAGCAAAGTCGCGCCGCTGATGCCGTCGGCCGGCAATTGGCCGTGGAAGGTGATGGCCCAAGCCGCCTCGAAGCTCGGCGCCGCCGAGGAAAACAGCGGCGTTGGGTTGACCCAAGACGTCAGTTCCAACGGAAACGACACCAGCAAGGCCACCCGCGCCAGCATCGCCGGGTTGAACAAATTCTGCCCCAGACCGCCGAAAACCTGCTTGCCGACGACGATGCCGATAAACGCGCCCAGCACGCCCGTCCACCACGGCGCCCAAGGCGGCAGGGTCAACGCGATCAGCCAGCCGGTGAGCATCGCCGAACTGTCGGACAAAGTCGCCCGCACCGGCTTGCCGGACAGTTTGAGGCTGAACATTTCAAACGCCAGCGCCGACACCACTGTCACCATGAACAAAAACAGCGCGGGCCAGCCGAACAGCACGACGCCCCAGGCGGTGCCGGGGGCCAAGGCCAAGATCACGGCCTGCATGATGCCGCGCACCGGCTGTTCGGCGCGGGTGAACGGAGCGCTCAGGATCGGGGGACTCATGCCGCAGCCTCTTTTTTGGGTTTGTTTTTCGCCGCCGCCGCCGCCGCTTTGCGGGCGGCGGCCGCTGCGGCAGCTTCTTGCTTTTGCCGCTCGATGCGGGCCAGCTTTTCTTCCGACAGGCGCTTGGTCTGGTCGGCCTTGTGGTTGGCTTGGTCGCGGGACAGCAGTTCGCCGTTGGCGAATTTGAAGTAATGCACCAGCGGAATTTCCGAAGGGCAGACATACGAGCAAGAGCCGCAACTGATGCAGTCTTTCAGGCCATAGCCTAAGGCCGACTCCAATTGGCCGGCGCGGATGCGGCTCA
>JBJSYU010000276.1:0-19393 GCA_046089945.1 Candidatus Methylumidiphilus sp. | reverse complement strand
TTGGTCAATGACTTCAGTAGTAAATTCAAGCTGAATCATAATGGTTAAACTCCGATATTGCTTGTTCGCAAGGTTGAGCTTAGGACGATATTTGAAATAGTGTACAAAAAATTGTTTTGTTTGTCAGTTATTAAAGTATATTACCTGTTTGGCCAAGGCGACATCAGTAAAGAAGGGGATGTTGGTAAAGCTATTGCGATTTTGGCAGGGAGCTTCCTTGTTGGCAGTTCAGCTTGGTATGCCATGAGGTTGCCTAGTGATGCGCGAGCGAAATCGTTACGATTTTCACTGTTGTTTTATATCCTTTATATATGCTGCACAGCTTTATTAACAGCAGGTGGCCGTCTAACCTATGGCAGAAGCTTTGCTCTTATCAGTCGTTACACAACACCAGGATTGATAGTCTGGGCCACTTTGCTTGTGCTCTATTCTCCAACCATCTTGAAATCTATACGCTCCAGTGGCATAAAACCTTTGCTCCCTTTTGCGATGCTAGGAGTACTAATGATATATCATCAACAGCAAGCGTTAGATTCACATGACGGGGCTTTATTTGAGCATACAATCGCTGCTTTAGCCCTTGAACTTCAAGTTAACGATTTGAAACTAATCCGAAAAGTTTCACCACATAATAATATACTGGCTATAGCGGAAAAGGCATCTGCCCAGAATCTCTCAGTGTTTGGCTTGTATCCTTTTCGTGATGCGAGAGAACAATTAGGCAGACCTATTCAGCAGCAGCTTGCACCACCTAATTGTCAGTGTGGCTTGAACGCAGCGGAACCTATAGAAGGTGAGATACGCTTTGTTCGTGTTGACGGCTGGATATTTAATACAACAGACACAACTTATCCTAATTTTATACGCTTCTTGGGAGGAGAAGAAAATAGCATAGTTGGGTTCGCTTTTACCGGAGGTGCGTCCAAGACGCCCAATTTTAACGGTTCCATTGACAAGAACAAACTTCCGCTGGGCTATCATGGCTATGTGTTAGCTGATCAAATTGGGCAAGTTCTAACGCTTCAAGGTAAAAACCTATCTTGCCAGATTCAGGCTAGTGTTATTGGACATGCGGCAAGGGATTAGTTTACAATATTTTTTGCTAATTACAGCGGTTTCGTGTCTGGACAGTTATTGGCAGATTCCAGTAAAAAAATCACAAAACTTTGATTTTTATGCGAAACATTCGTAAACCAGAGTATTTGTTGTAACTGTTTAGATAAGAAAACGCTGTACAACCCTTACAATCTGCAGATATTGTATAGATATGGCAACGGATCTATCGTTGCCGGATAGTCATCCCTCTCTCAGAGGAGGTTAAGGAAAACCTCAATTGTCCACGAATATATCCCAGCACCAGCCCTTTCAAAGTGAAAAAACTAACCCATTGAATATCAATAGGAAAGTTTTTGGCAAAACGTAAAATCCTGCTTGCAAACTATTGATTTTCTTAGGTCACCTTGAAAGGGGTGCTCCCAGCACCACAGCATTAGCGCATTATGCGATGATCGACGACGAGGGGGAGGAGGAATCTTTAGCGCCCTTAAGAAATAAGGACCCGGCTATTGGCAATAGGGGGCCCGGGTCTTTCACAGTCTCGCCTGCCCTCTCCCTGCGAGATAATGGACGCTGTCCATTATCTATCATTTGGGGCGGATGGCGCCCGGCCAGATTTCATGGACGGCGCCGCCTTCGAGCGGAAAGTCGATGGCTTTGCCGCGAATCACCACCGGCTTGCCGAGCAGTTGCTCCAGCGCAGCGGGGCGGGCGTTGCCGGTGTAAAGCGCGCGGTCGCCAAGCCGGTAATACGCCGTCCGCTGGCGGATGCTGGCTTCGCCGTCGGCGGCGGCCGGCAGGGCTTGGAGGATGCCGGTGAATTCCTGCTCAGGGGCGGCTTGTTGGATGTACCAGGGTTCGCCGGCAAACAGCGTTTGCCAGTGCTTGGCGGCGGCGGAGGCCCGGCGCGGCAGCAAAGGCGCGGCCAGCAGTGCGGCGAGGATGGAACGGCGTGTGGTCATGGGGTACGGTCTCTTGAAACGTGCGGTTTGGTCGATAACGCCTCGCCAGGCCGTCGGCCTATGCGGGGCATGCCAGCCCTTAGCGGCTTGTGTTGGCGCGGCGGCGCAGCCCGAACGCGCCGGCCAGCAGCAGCGCCAGCGGGGCGGGGCTAGGCACGACGCTCCACGCCAAGCCGTACTGCTCTGTGGTGATGCTGCCATAGACATTGTCGCCGTAGATGACGTTAATTGCATATTGCGAGGTGTTGGGCAGCACGAAGGACAGGTGTTCGACATCATTCCAAAAGCTTATCGACTGGGCGACATCCATGTCCGCCAACACATCATGCACAACGAGATCCAAATCAGCGTGGCCTAAGTCGTTCGCAGTGAAGTTTTGCGCGTCGTAAAGGCGTTCACGAAACCAATCCAGCGTGACGGTGAAGGTGCTGCCGGCTTTTAGGGTGCCGTCAATCAGATAGGTGTTGGTCTGCCCGGTGCCCAACTGGCCGTAGTCCCAGCCCACCGGTTTGACGGTGCCGCCGCCTAACCCTGCGACATCGCGGGTGCCCGCTTCGATGTATTGGCCGTAGGCTTTATTCATATTCAATGCGCCGGCGCCGCTGGCATAGTCCAGCGATTGGTTGGTGGTGATGACGCCGCTGCCATTGACCGCTTGGCCGTTGTTCCAGCCGGCGATCTTGTCGGCGCTGTTCAGCAGCACGGCCTTGACCACGCGGGCGTCGCGGGAATCGGCGTTGCCGCTGAGGACGGCGTCGTTTTTGCTGGCGCTGTCAATTAACGCGGCGGCGCCGGCGACGATGGGGGCGGCGAAGCTGGTGCCATCCAACGGAGAGAAGTAGAGGTTTGCGCCCGGTATCGCGGCGGACGCTGGCAGGCTGGGGTTGTTGCCGCCGCTCTGCCCGCCGTAAAAAGCGCTGCGCAAATCTGTGCCGGGGGCGGCGATGTCCACCGAGGCGCGCACGCCAGCGACCGTGCCAAGCCCTGGGAAAAAATAATCAGACGGGCCACGGCTGCTGAAGCTTGCCACGGTGTTGTAGGCGTTGGCGCCGTTGTTTTGCAGCGCGGCGACGGTGATATTGTTGTAAGCCGCGCCCGGCGAGCCGACGGTGTTGGCGCTAGGGCCGTCGTTGCCGGCCGAGGTGACAAAAGTTGTGAAGCGGTTTTGGTTGGCGAGGCCGTCGGTGATTTTCGCCAAATTGGAAGACCCGGCGGTGTTGCTGTCGCCCCAACTGCTGTTGATGACATCGGCGCCGCCGAAATAGGCGGCATATGCCGTGCTCACGGTCTGGAGGCTTAGGTTAAAGCCCGTGCTGTAGGCGCTGCCTGTCCACGCGGTGGCGATGGCGCCGGAGCGCAAATCGGTGCCGGGCGCGATGCCTAGCTGCGTGGCGCCGCCGTTGCGCCCGCCGATCATCATGCCGACCCAAGTCGCATGGAGGTCGTATTCGGGCGTCGCCGGGTTGCCGTCGCTGTTTAGCACCGCCGCATTGGCGACAAAGTGGGTGACATGGGTGAGGGTTTCGTGGCCGTTCCAGATCTGCCCGGCCTCGACATTGGCGACGATGGTGTTCTGTCCGGTGATGCCGGCCGCGTAGAACTTGTTGGCGCCGATCAACGTGGCGACATCGGCCCCGGTTGCGGTGTTTGGAACAGAGGTTCGCAAGTCGGCTGCGCCGCTGCTCACCGCGTTGGGGTCTAAGACGGTCTGCCAGCCTTCGGCTTGGGCGGCGGACGCGCTTGCGGCCAGTGCCGCGAACAGGGCGGCGGCCGGCCGTTGCCACCGGCCCGCCATGCCATGGGCGCATGGCCCGATAGGATTGTTTTGACGCATGAGATTCTCCAGTGTTGGGCGAATGCAATGTTCAAAGAGCAGGGTTCAGGGATGGGCTGTTTGCCGATTCCTGCAACGCAGGATAGACGGTTTGCCCGGCGCTAGGGAGGGCGGCGCGGAGCAATAACGGCCGCCGGGCCTTATTCGGCGCGGCGCCTTCCGGGTTAGAATGCGCCATCCCGCCCCACTTTGGAAAACTTAAAGCCATGTCCGACCGCAAAACCCTAGTCCTAATCGACGGCTCGTCGTTTTTATACCGCGCCTTCCATGGCCTGCCATCGTTGAGCAACGCGCTAGGCGAGCCGACCGGGGCGCTGTTCGGCGTCGCCAACATGCTGCGCAAGCTGCTGGCCGATTATCCGAAGGCCCACATCGGCCTGGTGTTCGACGCGCCGGGGCGGAATTTCCGCGACGCGCTGTATGCCGGCTACAAGGCGCACCGCCCACCGATGCCTGATGACCTGCGCGCGCAAATCCAAAATTTGGACGAGCTGGTGCAGGCGATGGGCTTCCAGGTGCTGCGCGTGGCCGGCGTGGAGGCGGACGATGTCATCGGCACCTTGGCGCGGCAGGCCGAACAGCAGGGCTTCGACGTGGTGATTTCCTCAGGCGACAAGGATATGGCGCAATTGGTCAGCGACCATGTGACGCTGGAGGACACCATGAAAAACGCCCGCATGGACAAAGCCGGGGTGGTGGACAAATTCGGCGTGCCGCCGGCGCACATCGTCGAGTATCTGGCCTTGACGGGCGACGACTCCGACAATATCCCCGGCGTGCCAAAATGTGGGCCGAAAACGGCGGCGAAATGGCTGAACGAATTCGGTTCGCTGGATGCCTTAATCGAACGCGCCGGCGAAGTTGGCGGCAAGATTGGCGAAAGTCTGCGCGCCAGTTTGCCGGCCATCCCGTTGTCGCGGCAATTGGCGACGATCAAATGCGATGTGGCATTGGATGTGGGGCCAGCGGATTTGCGGATGCGGCCCATGGACACTGCCAAACTTAAGGAAATGCTGACCCGCTTTGAGTTTCATGCCTGGCTGAAACAACTAGGCACCATGCCCGCCGCGCCCGCCGCCGCGCCTACAGAAAGGCATTATGAATGGGTGTTGACCGAGGCGGATTTCATGGCATGGCTGGCGAAATTGCAGCAGGCCGAATTGTTCGCGTTCGACACCGAAACCACCGGCTTGGACTATATGCAGGCCGCCATCGTCGGGGTTTCGTTTGCCGTTGTGCCGGGCGAGGCGGCGTATGTGCCGTTGGCGCATGACTACCCAGGTGCGCCGGAGCAATTGCCGCGTGACTGGGTATTGCGGCAGTTGCAGCCATTACTGGAGTCCGCCGACAAGCCCAAGCTCGGCCAACATTTGAAATATGACGCCAATGTGTTGCTGAACCATGGCATTGCGCTTCAGGGCATCGCGCATGACACGATGCTGCAATCCTATGTGTTCAACAGCACGGCGACGCGGCATGACATGGATTCATTGGCCGAGATGTATCTGCACGAACAGACCATCCATTATGAGGACGTGGCCGGCAAAGGCGCGAAGCAGATTGGCTTTGCGCAAGTGGATATCGAAACCGCCGCGCAATATGCCGCAGAAGACGCCGATATCACATTGCGGCTGCACGAATATTTCTGGCCGCAATTGCAGGCGATACCGAGTTTGGCGAAGCTGTACGCGGAGATTGAAATTCCGCTGGTGCCGGTGTTGTCGCGGATGGAGTGCACCGGGGTTTTGGTCGATGTGTTCATGCTGGCCGGGCAGAGCGGCGAGTTGGCGACACGCATGAAAGAGATTGAAAAAGAAGCCCACACCGCCGCCGGCCAGCCGTTCAATTTGGGTTCGCCCAAGCAGATTCAGGCGATTTTGTACGACAAGCTGAATTTGCCGGTCATCAAGAAAACCCCGACTGGCCAACCGTCCACCGACGAATCGGTGTTGCAGGATTTGGCGGAAATGTATGAGTTGCCGAGGCTAATACTCGACCACCGCTCGATGAGCAAATTAAAGTCCACCTATACCGACCGCCTGCCGGAACAGGTCAATCCGAAATCCGGGCGGGTGCATACCTCCTATCACCAAGCCGTCGCGGCGACCGGTCGGCTGTCCTCGGCCGAGCCGAATTTGCAGAATATCCCGGTGCGCACACCGGAAGGCCGCCGCATCCGCCAAGCCTTTGTCGCCCCGCCCGGCTGTAAACTGGTCGCGGCGGACTATTCACAGATCGAGTTGCGGATCATGGCGCATTTGTCCGCCGATGCGCGCCTATTGGAAGCCTTCGCGCAGGGCGAGGATATTCACCGCGCCACCGCCGCCGAAGTGTTCAACCATGCGCTGGACGAGGTGACGCCCGACCAGCGCCGCGCCGCCAAAGCCATCAACTTTGGCCTGATTTATGGCATGTCGGCATTTGGCCTGGCCAAGCAATTGGGCGTGGCGCGGGAAAAGGCGCAGTTGTATATCGACCTGTATTTCCTGCGTTATCCCGGCGTCAAAGCCTATATGGACAATACCCGCGAACTGGCCCGGCAGCAAGGGTATGTGGAGACGCTGTTCGGCAGGCGGCTGTATATTCCCGACATCAACGCCAAAAACGCGCAAAAGCGCCAATATGCCGAGCGCACGGCGATCAACGCGCCGATGCAAGGCACGGCGGCGGACATTATCAAACAGGCGATGATTCGTGTGGACGGCTGGATACAATCCGCTCAACCGCCTGTGACAATGATTATGCAAGTCCACGACGAACTGGTGTTTGAGATTGCCGAGGATTATGTGGACACCGCCGTGCCGGTGATTCGCCAGTTGATGACGCAGGCGGCGGTGTTGGCGGTGCCTTTGGTGGTGGATGTGGGGGTGGGTTTGAATTGGGACGAGGCGCATTAAGAAAACGTCAAAAGCCGGTTTCGTACTCAGGTCGGCCGTTCCCCTGTCGGCAATTCAATCCAAAACACACTGCCTCTTCCCGCCTCGCTTGCCACGCCCATTTCCCCGCCCATCATTTCGACGATGCGGCGGGTGATGACCAGCCCAATGCCGGTGCCTTCGATATTGCCGCCTTCCGCGCCTAGGCGGTTGAACGGCTGGAACAGTTTTGGCATTTGTTCGGCGGCGATGCCTAAGCCTGTGTCAGCCACGGCCAGCCGGCGGCGTCCGGGTTTGCCGAGGGTGGCTTGGATCAACACGCGGCCATTGGGGCGGTTGTATTTGATGGCGTTGGACAGCAGGTTGAGGATGGCTTGCTTGAGCCGCACACGGTCGGCGCGCAATACCAGCGTTTCCAACCCGCCGCAATCGATGCGGATGCCGCGTTTTTCGGCCTGCGCCTGCAACAGCGCCAGACAGTCATCGACCACGCCGGCGCAGGAAACCGATTCGATATCGAGATCGACCTTGCCGGATTCGATCTTCGACAAGTCCAGCACGTCGGTGATCAGATCCAGCAAATGGCGGCCGGCATGCATGATTTCGTGGGCGTAGTCGATCTGCTCGGCGTTTAAGCTCTCCTCCATTTCCAGCAATTGGGCAAAGCCGAAAATGGCGTTCAGCGGCGTGCGCAGCTCGTGGCTCATGCTGGACAGGAACACCGACTTGGCCCGGTTGGCGGCTTCCGCCTGTTGCCGGGCGTATTCCAGCGCTTGTTCGGCGGTCTTGCGCTCGCTGATGTCGGCGATGTAGCCATGCCACAACACGCTGCCATCGTCGTCGAGGCGCTCCGGCAGCGCGTTGCCGCCTAGCCAGCGTTCGCCGCCCTGCGGCAGCAGCACGCGGTAATCGTGGCGCCAAGGCGCCAGCGTCTCGGCCGATGCCTCGATGGACTGCAAAAAGCCTTCGATATCCGAAGGATGCACCCGCGCAATCAAGCCGGCGGCGGTGCCGCGCACCTCCTCCGGCGTCAACTCATACACGGTGCGCAGGCCGTCGCTGGCATACGGCACGCTAAACGCGCCCGCCGGGGAGCGCCGCAACTGGTAAAGCATGCCGGGGATGCGGGCGGACAGCTTGCGCAGCAGCGCGTCTTGTTCGTCGAGTTCAATTTGCGCCTGCTTGCGGGCCATGATATCGCGGCTCATGCGCCGCGCACTGGTCAGCAAAAAAACCAGGTACAGCAGCACCATCGCGGCCATGGCGCGGGGAATGGCGGCGTCTTCGAACAACAGCCGCATCGCCAGCGGCGTCAGCGCAATCAGCATGAACGCCGAGGCGCACAGGCTGTCGGCGGCCAGCGAAACCACGCCGCCCGCCGACAAGCCGGCCAGGGTGAAGGCGAGGAAGGTTTGGTGCGGGATGTCTTGCGCCGGAAACAGCGCGACGCTGGCCGCCCCCCAGATCGCCGCGTTCAGCAACGCGCCCAAGCGAAAGCGGCTCAGCCAGGGTTTGGCACGGGCCATCGCCGCCGCGCCGTTGAGCCTGCGGGAGTAGGCATACAGCAGCAGCACCCGGCCCAAGGTGATGAGCGCAAACGCGGCGCACCAAGCCATGACCGGCGCCGATTCCACCACTTCGCTTTGCAAAGACACCAGAATCGCGGCGAGGGCGGCATTGGTGAACAAGGAGGCCAGCCCGCCCTTGTAAAGCAGGCGCACTTGCTCGGCGATGATGGCGGCGGATTCGGGGTCGGCCTCGGATTTCATGGGCGGTGCGTTTAGAAAGTATGGGAGAACTGGGCGCTGAGGATATCCACCGCGCTGTCGTAGCTGCCCCGCAAGGTGTCGCGCAACACCGGCGCCGAACTGTCGGTGGTTTTGTTGACCGAGGCGTTCATGATGAAAATATGGGTGTAGCCGAAATCCACACGGCTGGCCGGCGTCAGGCTGTAAGCCACGCCGGCCGACAGCCAGATGCGGTCGCTGTCGGGGATGCGCGGGGTGCGGTATTGCCCCGGCACCGGGCTTTCATCGTAAGCCAAGCCGGTGCGCAGCTTCAGCGCGGGGTTGAGTTGATAGGCCGCGCCGATGGCGGCGCGGACGGTGTCGTGCCAATGCTCCGGCGTGCTGGCCAGCACATAGCCGTTGCCACGGGTCACGGTGAAGTCTTGGAACACGCTCCAATTCGTCCAAGTCACATCGGCCAGCAATTGCCAGTCGGCATCGAGTTGATGGACGACCGACGCCGACAAGCTGTCCGGCAGGCTGACTTGCGAATGCGCGGGGCCATCGGAAAAACGCGGCAGCAGCGCCAGCGGGACATGGCTGAACGTCGCCGTGCCTTGCAGATCCTGGTGGACTTGCGAGCGGTAAGCCAGCCCCAGGCGGGTGTCGGCAGTGATTTGGAATAATGCGCCCAGATTCCAGCCCCAGCCCCAGGACTCGCCTTGCAGCCACGACTGGCCGTCAACGGCCTGCGGTCGGCGCAACAGGCCGCCGAAATCCACGGCGTTGCTGACATCCGCCTGCATCCACATCGCCGAAAACCCCAGGCCCAGCGACAGCCAGTCGGTGGCTTTGACGGCGATGGCGGGGTTGATGTTGACCGACTTGAGGTCAGACTCCAAGGCTTGGTAACGCCCCACCCAGCCCTCGGCATAGCTGGTTTTCAGGCCAAACGGCACATTCACGCCTAAGCCCAGTTTGACGCCGGGGAATAGCGGCTGGGCAAGGTATAAGTTCGGCACGAGCGCCCAATGGCCGGCGTCGCCGCCATTGTTGCCGAAGGTCGGCAGGCCGCCGGCCAGCGGCGAACGCTGCGAGCCGTTGTTGCTGAATTCGGCGGTGGGCTTGATGGCATGGCCGGCCAGCACCACCTGCTGCCGCTCCGGCAAATACGTCATGCCGGCCGGATTGAAAAACACCGTGCTGGCGTCTTCGGCGGTCGCTGCCGCGCCGGCAAACGCCGCGCCCATGCCGCTGGCGCTCTGCTCAATGAGCGCGAAACCGGCGGCATGGGCGGCGGCGGTGTGCAGCAGCGCCAAGGCTAGGAATAAGCGGGGGAAGCGGGTGGATGTGTGCATGGATTCTTAAACCCTCCGCAGAGCCAGGCCAGGTGGGTGCGCTGATTATAGGTTGATGTTATGTGGCAGCGGCGGTGCAGCCGTAGCGCCGGCATCCTGCCGGCAACCGTAGCGCTGGCATCCTTGCCGGCGAAGCGTGTCATCCTGCCGTCCCCGGCGTAAATCTAATCGCCGGCAGGGATGCCGGCGCTCCCGGACAGGCCAGCATGGATGCCGGCGCTCCGGCAGGCCGCTCACAACACCTCGGCCAGATTCCCCTTCTCCTCCAGCCAAGCCTTGCGGTCGCCCGCCCGCTTTTTCGCCAGCAGCATGTCCATGTGCTGGTCGGTGCCGGGGCCGTCTTCCAGGCTTAATTGAATCAAGCGGCGGGTGTCCGGGTTCATCGTCGTCTCCCTCAATTGGGAAGGATTCATCTCGCCCAAGCCCTTGAAGCGCTGGACATTGACCTTGCCTTTGATCTTCTCCGCCTCGATGCGGTCCAACACGCCCTTCTTTTCCGAATCGTCCAGCGCGTAAAACACCTGCTTGCCGACATCGATACGGTACAGCGGCGGCATGGCGACAAACACATGGCCGGCCGAGACCAGCGGGCGGAAATGGCGCACGAACAAGGCGCACAGCAAAGTGGCGATGTGGTTGCCGTCGGAATCGGCGTCGGCCAAGATGCAGATTTTGCCGTAGCGCAGATTGCCGATTTCCGCTGAGCCGGGATCGACCCCTAAGGCCAGCGCGATGTCGTGGACTTCCTGCGAGGCCAACACGCTGTCCGACTCGACTTCCCAGGTGTTCAAGATTTTGCCGCGCAGCGGCATGATCGCCTGGAAATCGCGCTCGCGCGCCTGCTTCGCCGAACCGCCGGCCGAGTCGCCCTCGACCAAAAACAACTCGGTCAGCCCGGTGTCCTGCGAGGCGCAGTCGGCCAGCTTGCCGGGCAGCGCCGGGCCGGCGGTGACTTTCTTGCGCACCACTTGGCGGCTGGCCTTCAGCCGCTTTTGCGCGCTTTCGATAATCAAGCCGGCGATGGCCTCGCCGGTCGCCGGGTGCTGGTTCAGCCATAAACTAAACGCATCCTTCGCCACGCCGGACACAAACGCCACGCACTCCCGCGAACTCAGGCGCTCCTTGGTCTGCCCGGAAAACTGCGGCTCCTGCAATTTCACCGAAAGCACAAACTGGCAGCGCTCCCACACATCCTCCGGCGCGATTTTGACGCCACGCGGCAGCAGGTTGCGGAAGTCGCAAAACTCGCGCATCGCCTCGGTCAACCCGGCGCGCAAGCCGTTGACATGCGTCCCGCCCTGCGGCGTCGGCACCAGATTCACATAGCTTTCCGCCACCGCCTCCTTGACCTCGTCGGCCCACACCAAAGCCCAATCCGCCGCCTCGCCGGCCGCCTCCATCGCCCCGGTGAACGGTTTTTCCGGCACACACTGGGCATGGCCGATTTGATCCAGCAGGTACTCCGGCAGGCCGTTTTCATAATGCCAAACCGTCTCCTCGCCCGTCGCCTCCTCGCGCAGGCTGATGCGCAAACCGGGACACAACACCGCCTTGGCGCGCAGCAAATGCTTGAGTTTCGCCACGGCGATGCGCGGCGTGTCGAAATATTTCGCCTCCGGCCAAAAACGCACCACCGAGCCGGTGTCGCGGGCTTTGCAAACGCCCGTCTCGGTCAGTTCCGAAGTCTTGTCGCCCTGCGCGTAAGACATCGCATACACCTTGCCGCCCCGGCGGATCTCCACTTCCAGCTTGGCCGACAAGGCATTGACGACGGACACGCCGACGCCGTGCAAGCCGCCGGAAAACCGATAATTCTTCTGCGAAAACTTGCCGCCGGCATGCAGCTTGGTGAGGATCACCTCGACCCCGGAAATGCCTTCCTCCGGGTGGATGTCCACCGGCATGCCGCGCCCGTCGTCGCGCACCTCGACGCCGCCGTCGGCGTACAGCTTCACCTCGATGGACTTGGCATGGCCGGCCAGCGCCTCGTCCACGCTGTTGTCGATGACTTCCTGGGCCAAATGATTGGGGCGGGCGGTGTCGGTGTACATGCCGGGGCGCTTGCGCACCGGATCTAAGCCGCTCAACACCTCAATGGCGGCGGCATCGTATTGTTCGCTCATGGCTTCTTAAGTGTTCGTCTGGGATAGGGAGGGCCGGCCGGTTTGGCCAAAAAGTGGCAGGCGGGAGACGCGCCGCCCACAGGGCAATAAGCGCATAGCCTAGTGAGTTGGGGGGGAATTATCAACCGTCGGCTTGCGGAACCACCCAAGCGCTTTGCAAGAACTTCGGCCGGGTGCAGGCGTTGGCGTCAAACTCATGGATGGAACCGGAACGCAGGCTGTTCACAGACACCATGACGTTTACTGATTAGCAAGAGGGTTCAGCCCAAGCCGAAACCCCCCGTCATTCCGGCCGGGAGCCGGCATCCAGCGCCCAAGGATGGCAAACTGGCGGATTGCCACACAGCAAAACTCAGCGAAAACCATCCCTAACCGATGGCTAAGGTATCTTGCTAAACAGGTTACGCTATGCAACTGTGCCCTACGAATTGCGCCTTGCCGCGTTTGCAAGGTTTGCATGGTTGCTTCTCGGCAGACAGCAGTTTTTCGACCCTCGCCATGTCGGGGCGTGTGCAGCCTAACGCGGAATTGTTTGCAATCCTCCGGCACAGCTTCGTTACCCTGGCGAGTTATTGCCCGCCCAACAAATCAATCCGCACTGTTTTGCCTAGCGCGGCGGCGGCGCTTGCCAAGGTTGTCAGGGTTAAACTGGCATCTTCTCCATCCAAAAGCTGGTTGAGCGCGGCGGGGCTGCTGTGCATCCGCGCCACCAGGTCTGCCGCTGTCAAATGCTGCTGCCGCATGGCCTCGGCAATCTGCCACGCCACAACGCGCTTGATCGCAATCGCCGTGGTTTCCTCAAGAATGCCTTCTTCGGCGAGAAAATCGTCGAAGCGGCTGCCGATATGCTGTTCGTTCATGAGAGTCTCCTCAGTTGCCCAAGTCGGCTTTGCGCCAAATCTAACTCGTCTTTCGGGGTTTGTTGGGCTTTTTTGATAAAGCCATGCAATAAAATCATCGTTCCATCGTGGACGGTAAACAGGATACGCGCAATCCTGCCTAACAAATGGCTACGCAATTCCCACAAATCCTTTGCCATCTTCCGCACCAAGGGCATCCCCAAAGGCCAGCCGAATTGGACGGTTTTGATATCCTCGCCTAGGGTTTTGCGGTCGGCAACGTCCAGCCCCTTAAGCCAGTCGCGCACTGGTTCGGCGCCGCTTTCGGTCTTGAAAAAACGAACATCGAGGGTGGGTCTGGTCATGGATGCTTGGTGGAATTATTGGGTTTAATCGGGTTCCCAAGCGGAGCTTCGGAACCTGCGCAAACAGGGCGGACGCCGGATGCCTTTTCTCCCAAAGCAGCTTGCCGCAGCAGCCGATTTGCGCACCCAGCCAAAGACTCGCTTCGCCCGGCGGTGCTGCCTCCGCAACATGGCGATTGGGATTCTCGGCAGATTACCGATGCCCTAGTCTGCAATTTGAAGACGATGCAAACAGAACTCCACAACTTGCGCCCCACTTCACACCCATGGCTGACTACAAGGTATCCAATGTGCTGATAGGAATTGACCGCCAAAGGATACCCGCCAAGCCCGACCGGCTGCAACCCAATCGGGCATCGTTGGCGCCTAATTTGTCAATCTTCCTTAGGTGCAAACCCCAAGGCCATCGCGTTGGTTTCCTCTCCTGGTGCGAGATGGCCGGGGAAATGGAGAAATCCACATAGCGCGATTGCCCGGCCAAACGCGCCGCCCCACTATCATCCGCGCCCAATTTAAGGTAAAAAATCCCGTCCCCCCGCACCTAGCCAACCCACGGAAATCCGCCCATGACCCACATCGCAAGCCTTGGCGTCCTCGTCCTGCTGCTGGCCTCCGGCCCGGCGGCGGCGACCGCAACCGAACAGCTCGAACAACAACTGCGCCCGCTCGAAGCCCTCGAAGACTGGGAATCCGCCTATGCCTTGGGCTTGCAACTGGCCGACCAACGCGGCGGCTATGCCGAATGGCGCAAGCTGGCGGCGCAACCCTATGCGCCTTATGACCAAGGCGGGCTGGCCTACCTCAAAGCATGGCAACAAGCCGAGCGCGACCGCCGCGAAGACCAATACCGCGACTTCGCCACGCTGCGCCCGCAAACCAACTTGGCCGCGCTGGCCGTGCATCGGGTGTTCCAAGCCATCGACGCCCAACCCGACGCGGCAGCTTATGTCCGCTTCATGCAAAGCTTCTCCGACTACCCGGAAAGCCTCGCCGCGCTGACCCGGCTGCACAGCCTGCTGTACGCCAAAGCCGCCAAAACCAACACGCCCGACGCCTTCGACCGCTACGCCGCCACCTTCCCCGAAGCTGAACAAGCCCAGCAAGCCGAAGACGCCGCGCTGCGTCTGGAACGCGACGGGCTGGCCCATGACTTGGCCGGAGCCGACTACACGCGCCGCCAGCAACTCGCCACCGCCCTGCTCAACCAAGCCCTAGACGACGACCAAGCCGCCGCCGACCCGGCCCAGGCCCACCGCCGACTGTCCGCGCTGCGCAGATTCCGCCTGCTGCAAGAAACCCCGGCATTGCAAGACACCCCAGCCCGCACCGAACAACTGCTGCGGGCGGAAAACATCGCCCGCTTCAGAGCCTTGGAAGCCCTCATCCAAGCCGAACACGACAAAACCCGCGAGCGCATCGAAGCGGCGCGGCAGGCGATCATCGCCACCGTCACCGCCCAACACCGCGAATTGCAACAGCAAATCGCCGAGCAAGGGCAAACCCTGCAAACCGCCCTCGCCGCCTACCAGCAAACGCTAGACCGGCAACTGACACTGATTGACGGCGACCTCGCCCAACTCAAGGGCGGGCTGGAAGACACCCGGCGGCAACTGGCGCAAAACCAAAACCGCTCCGCCTGCCAAGGCTGGGTCGGCTGCGGCCTGCGCGTCGCGCTGGACCTGCTGCCCGGCGGCGCTTACGCCAAGCTCGGCATGGCCATGCTTGCCAAAATTCCCGCCATCAACCAATTCCTCAAATCCTAAGGAGAAACCCATGCGCGTTCTGCCCCGCCTCAGCCTGTCCGCCGCCTGCCTGCTGGCCTCCTTCGCGCTGGCCGCAGCGCCGATTACCCAAATTGTCATTAAAGCCGAACCCAAGGACGCCGAAGTCTGGGTGGATGGCGCATTCAAAAGCAAAGACGCCGCCGCAGCGGTCGTCGTGGTTTCACCGGGAAAGCACACGGTGGAAATCCGCAAACCCGGTATGCAAAGCGCCAGCCGCAGCATCGACATCGGCGAAGGCGTCACCGAACAGATGACCCCCATCGTATTGCAGCCGGAGCCGCTGCCGGATTTTGCCACGCTGCTGAATCCCGCCATGGATGCCTTGACCGAAGACGCGGCGGCATTCGCAACCCGTGTGCAAAAAAGCCTTGCCGAATTCAACCGCCACGCCGGCGAAGGCGATCCGAATTATCGGGCCGGCTGGCTGACCTTGGACAAAACGAAATACGACGCCAACACCGGCCAGTTTCCCGGCACCCTTGAATGGGAAGCGCCCTTGCGTCCATGGCGGGGCGGCCCATCGCAAGCCGCCGTGTTGACCCTGCCGAAAGACCAGCCGCAACAGCGCAAAGACTTCTGGGAAACCGGCGAAGCCATGCCGCAGGCAAGCGCCCCGACTCCGCAGCAAAGCCGGTTTCCGGTGTTTGTCCGCTTGAAGCAGGAAGCCGGGCGGACGGTGTTGGAGCGGATCGTGGTGCGGGGTTCGGGCAAGGCGGGCAAGGAATGGCCGTGGCCGGTCAAAACCGAACAAACCGCGCTGGCGCAGACCAACACCGCGCCGAATCAAGCGACCCGCGATTGCCCGCAATGCCCGGACATGGTCAGAATCCCCAGCCTAGGCATCGCCATCGGCCAATATGAAGTCACCCAAGCGCAATGGAGGGCGGTGATGGGCATCAACCCGTCCGAATTCACCGCCTGTGGCGACCACTGCCCGGTGGAAAGCGTGTCTTGGGATGATGTGCAGGTATTTATTGGCAAGCTCAACCAATGGCCCCATACCGGCAAACCCTACCGGCTACCCACCGAAAAAGAATGGGAAGCCGCTTGCCGGGCCGGCGGGCAGCACGAATACTGTGGTTCCAACGATGTGGAAGCGGTGGCATGGTATGACAGCAATTCGGGAAAAAGCACCCATCCGGTGGGGCAGAAAACCCCCAATGCCTGGGGTTTGTATGATATGAGTGGCAATGTTGAAGAATGGACACAAGATTGTTGGGACGGCGATTGCGGCCGCCGGGCGGTTCGCGGGGGTTCGTGGGGCGGCATTCCTGGGAGCGTGCGGCCTGCCTACCGGGCCGTGGGCGGCCCTACGCTCAGGTACAGCCGCCTCGGTTTCCGTCTGGCCCAGGACTAATTCCCTTTATCCTCTGCGCTTTTACCTTTTCTTTTTCGGGTTCCCAAGCGCCGCTCTCATCGTCAAACACAAGACCGGCCAAGCTTGGTAGGGTGCGCATCGCGCACCTTAACGGATGTATATTACTGCGCGGATATTGGTTTGGCAGGCATTGATAGTGGTATTTCAAAATCCGCCGGACAATTGATTTCCGTTAATGGTGCGCGGTGCGCACCCTACGGAGCTAGGCAGCATCCCACCGCGCTATGGCGTCTATTTCATGAACAACTCAACCAGTTTGACAAATGACGGGTTGAATAAAGTCAAACCGAATACGGCAATTCCCATCAAGATTTTCAGCTTGGTAGGGTGCGCATCGCGCACCTTAACGGATGTATATTACTGCGCGGATATTGGTTTAGCAGGCATTGATAGTGGTATTTCAAAATCCGCAGGACAATTGATTTCCGTTAATGGTGCGCGGTGCGCACCCTACGGAGCTAGGCAGTCGGAATAACGCACTAAAGCGGCAGTAAGCCAAGCGCCTGCTGCCGCCCAAGTCTGGCTTACTTCTTCACCAAAATATCGGTAATAGACCCCTCAATTATCTCCGCCGCGAACGCGAAAGTTTCGGACAGGGTGGGGTGGGGGTGGATGGTTAGGGAAATGTCTTCGGCATCCGCGCCCATTTCCAAAGCCAATACTGCTTCGGCGATCAACTCGCCGGCGTTGGGGCCGACCATGCCGGCGCCCAACACGCGCTTGGTGGTCTTGTCCACCAGCAGCTTGGTCAAGCCTTCGCGGCGGCCGGTGCCTAGGGCGCGGCCGCTGGCCGCCCACGGGAACACGGCTTTTTCATACTCGACGCCCTGCGCCTTCGCGGCGTTTTCGGTCAGGCCCATCCACGCCAGTTCCGGGTCGGTGTAGGCGACCGAGGGGATGGTCAGCGCCAGGAAGGCGGAATGGTGGCCGGCGATGACTTCCGCCGCGACTTTGCCCTCGTGCGTGGCTTTGTGCGCCAGCATCGGGTTGCCGACGATGTCGCCGATGGCGTAAATGTGCGGGACGTTGGTGCGCTGCTTGTCGTCCACCGGAATGAAGCCGGCGTCGTTGACCACCACGCCCGCCGCCTCCGCGCCAATCAGCTTGCCGTTCGGGCGGCGGCCGACGGCGACCAGTACACGGTCGAACACGTCGGATTCCGGCGCGCCTTCGCCTTCAAACCACACTTTCAAGCCGGCGTCCGTGGCTTCGATCTTGGCGACTTTGGTTTTCAGGAAGATGTTTTCGTATTGCTTGGCGATGCGCTGGTGCAAGGGCTTGACCAGATCGGCGTCGGCGCCGGGGATGATTTGATCGAGCAATTCGACGACGGTGATTTTCGAGCCGAAGGCGTGGTAGACGTTGGCCATTTCCAGGCCGATGATGCCGCCGCCGACAATCAGCAGCCGCGCCGGGATGTCGGCCAGCGCCAACGCGCCGGTGGAATCGAGCAGGCGCGGGTCGTCGTTGGGGAAGCTGGGGATTTTCGTCGGCTGCGAGCCGGCGGCGATGATGGCGTTGTCGAAGCGCACGGTCTTTTCACCGTCGGCGCTGGCGACGGAAAGCGTCCTGTCCGAGGTGAAGCGGCCTTCGCCGGTCAGCACCGTGACTTTGCGCTGCTTCGCCAAGCCGCTTAGGCCGGTGGTCAAAGTCTTCACGACGCGGTTGTTTTTCCAGTCGCGGATTTTTTCCAGGTCGATTTCGGGATGGCCGAAACTGACGCCGAACGCCGCCGCCTCCTCGACGCTGTGGATGATGTGGGCCAGGTGCAGCAGGGCTTTCGACGGGATGCAGCCGACATTCAGGCAGACGCCGCCCAGCACGGGTTCGCGCTCCACCAGCACGACGTTTTTGCCGAGGTCGGCGGCGCGGAACGCGGCGGTGTAGCCGCCGGGGCCGCCGCCTAAGACGAGGACTTCGGCGTGGATTTCAGGGGAAGAGGGGTCTTGAGCAGTCATGGCTTGGCCTTGTGATCGTTGGGAAATGGCGGGATTGTTGCAATCCTAGCCGCGCAAGGCAAGTCTGTTGTATGTTAGCGTTCTATTTCAACAATCCTTTTTTGAGGGCCAAAGCCAATGGGCATTCCACAACCATCCCCCGGATTCAGCTTCGACGATTATTTGGCTTGGGAACAGGGGCAAGCCGAAAAGCATGAGTTTGTGCGCGGGGAGACTTTCGCCATGGCCGGGGCTAGGCGCGCCCATGTCACCGTCAGTCTGAACCTTGCCAGCGCTTTCAAAAGCCATCTGCGCGGCACTCCTTGCCGTGCGTATATGGCCGATATGAAGCTGCGTGTGGAAGCCGCCGACGCCAGTTTTTACCCCGATGTGATGGTCAGTTGCGACCGCCGCGACCACGCCGCCGAACTGTTTTTGAGCCATCCGGTGTTGCTGGCCGAAGTCCTTTCCGACAGCACCGCCGCCTATGATCGTGGCAACAAATTCGCCGACTACCGCAAACTGCCCAGCCTGCGGGAATATGTCGTCGTCGATATTGCCGCCCGCCGCGTCGAATGCTTCCGCCTCAATACTGAAAACCATTGGGTGCTGTATGAGTTTTCAGGCGATGAAACCGTCGAGTTTGCCAGTATCGGACTGCTGTTGCCGCTGGCGATGGTGTTTGAGGATGTCGAGGCGGATGCGGAATAAGCCGCTGCTTGGCCGATCCTAAAACCTGTGGAGAAAACGATGGCGAAATGGTTTAAAGACGACTGGAAAGACTTGCCGCCCACCGGCCAGCGCTGGATTTATATCTGGGCGATGGGCGTTATCATACTGTTTTTGGCGGTGGGGTCGGTGCTGGTGATTGACGCCGAAAATGACAAACAGACAGCCATCGCAAGGCAGGCTAGGCGGATGGATGCCAACCTTCCAGACGACTTTAAACAAAGCAGTCTTGAGGCGTTATCGCCAGAGGCTAATCCACGGCGGGTGATGGCCGGCATCTATGTGGATCGGGTCGTCGAATTGTCGGTCAAGGACACAAGCTGGACGGTGGATTTTTACCTGTGGTTTCGCTGGCAAGGCGAAGACATTGCAGGCTTGGACAAGTTTAGTGTGGTGGATGGCTCCATCGAAGGCGACAGTATACA
>JBJSYU010000275.1:0-5426 GCA_046089945.1 Candidatus Methylumidiphilus sp. | reverse complement strand
CCGCGCCGGCAAGATGCCGGCGCTCCACCGACCGAATGCCGGCAAGATGTCGGCGCTACGCCGACCCAATGCCGGCAAGAATGCCTTGCCGACTGTAGTCCTTGTCGCAGCAGGAGAAGGCGCAGTTTGTGGTGGTAAAATGCAAACCCTGTCCGCAACTAACCGGGGGAAATGAGATGAGCGTGCAAAGACCGATAGATGTATTCATTCGCATGGGCCTTATTGGCTTTTTGGTGGTGTATTGTTATGAGATATTCCAGCCGTTCATCGCATTGATGTTATGGTCGATTATCTTGGCGGTGGCTTTATACCCCTTGCATGCGATGATTGCCAAACACATGGGCGGCAAACAGGGCCGCGCCGCGACGGTATTGGTGTTGGCAATACTGCTCGGCGTGTTGGTGCCGACGACGCTGCTGGCGCTGTCGTTTGCCGATTCGACGATGGAGTTTGTGAAGGAAGTGCAAAATGGCAGTTTGCAAGTGCCAGCGCCGAATGCGGCGGTCGCCAACTGGCCGCTGGTGGGGCCGAGACTGCATAGTTTTTGGGCCTTGGCCCACCACGATTTAGGCGGCGTGGTGGCCAAGCTGGAACCGAAGATTGGCGTTGTCACTAAGCAGGTATTGGGGTATGCCGCCAGCGCCGGCACGGCTATTTTAAAGTTTTTGATTGCCTTGGTGGTGGCGGGCATCTGGATGGCGTATGGCGCGTCCGGGCATGCCTCGGCGCTGGCGATTGCCAAGCGCATGGCCGGGCCGGAGAAAGGCGATGGCTTAATCAAGCTTTCGACCGCGACGATCCGCGCCGTGGCGCAGGGGGTTATCGGCATCGCCTGTGTGCAGGCGCTGTTGATGGGGGCGGGGTTTATCATGGTCGGCATTCCCGCCGCCGGCGTGTTGGCCGTGGTGGTGTTGTTGATGGGCATCATGCAAATCCCGGCGATGCTGATAACGCTGCCGGCCATTATCTATGTGTTTTCCACCAACGATTCCACCACAGTGGCGGTGATGTTCGCCGTGTATACGATGGTGGCCGGTTCGGTGGACAATGTGCTGAAACCGTTAATGCTGGGCCGGGGCGTGGACGCGCCGATGCCGGTGGTGTTGCTGGGCGCCTTAGGCGGCATGGCGACCGGCGGCATTATCGGCTTATTCTTAGGCTCGGTGATGTTGGCTTTGGGGTATCAGTTGTTTATGGCTTGGGTATACATGGAAAGCTGAGGCTGGAGTGTTTTTGCCTGCCACTCGCCGCGTCAAAGCCATTGACTTAAGAAAACGCTGAATAAGCGCTAAATCCCTATTACGGGCATGAGCATCTACGCAGTGCCCACGGCAAAGTGGTGAACGCGATCCTGTGCGTGCCGAAGACCGGTTGCCAGTGGGGCAGTTGCCCCGCGAGTTTCCGGCCTGGACGGTGGCCTAATTACTGCTTTTGCCGGTGGCTGCGGGACGGGACGTAGGCGCGGCTAAACCACACGCCGCGCTGCCGACTGCGGCAGAAGGGCGGGCGGTGCAAGCAACCCTACGGGGTTGCCTGGACGGCCAGAGCGTCAAGCGCGCGGTGGCACCGGGCGCGTGCGCGGCTGCGACATCGTTATGCACAAGTCGAAAAAAGCCAATAAAATCAATATTGTTTCTGCTTGGGAAGAGCGCTGAATTTACATAGAGTTTTTGGACTTAATTTATATGAGAGAGAAGAGGCCAATGGGTTTGTCCTGCTGCCCCGCCGTTGGGTGGCCGAGCGCACCTTCGGCCGGATCAACCACTCCCGCCGTCTCGGCAAAAGCTACGAGCGCCTCACCCGCACGGACGAAAACTGGGTTTACATCGCCATCGCCCGCATCACGCCGAACCGCCCGGCTTAAACCGGAAATTTTCAAACAGCTTCTAACCCGGAGCAGGCGTGGTCAAGCAAAACGTTGACAGCACAGGGAGCCATCACTTAGTATTGCGGGTCTTTTTGTTGCAACTATTCACCCCAAATTTAAGGCCAGCCTCCGATGAAAAGAACGTATCAGCCAAGCAAAATCAAGCGCGTCCGTACCCACGGCTTCCGCGCCAGGATGAAAACACCGGGCGGCCGCAAGGTACTCAATGCCCGCCGCGCCAAAGGCCGCAAGCAGCTCACCGTCTAACCGGGCTGTGGCTGCGGCGGCTTGTGGCTTTCCCCGCGAACACCGCCTAGGCAAGCCCGCCGACTTCCAGTATGTGTTTGACCATGCCCAAAAGTCGGCGGACGCCTACCTGACCGTACTGGCGCGTACCAGCGACCGAGGGTTCGCCCGCCTAGGGCTTGCCATCGCCAAGAAAAGCATCCGCCGGGCCAACGCCAGAAACCGCATCAAGCGCTTGGCAAGGGAAAGCTTCCGCCTGCGGCATTCCGCGCTAGGCAGCGTCGATTTCGTGGTGATGGCCAGGGCGCAGGCGCTGCGGGCCGACAACCAAATCCTGCTGGACGCCCTCGAAAAGCACTGGAAAATCCTGGCAAAACGATGCAATTCGTGCTAGTGCGGCTTATCAAGTTCTACCGCTTCGTGATCAGCCCCTGGGTGGGGCATCACTGTCGCTTTTACCCCACCTGCTCAAGCTATGCCTTGACCGCTATCGAGCGGTTCGGCGCCTTGCGCGGTTCCTACCTGACTCTAATAAGATTGTCGAAATGCCATCCGTGGCATGAAGGCGGCTTAGATCCCGTCCCTGAAAAATTTAGTGGCAAGCATCATGGATAATTTGAGGTTCGTGCTTTTTGTTCTATTTGTCTGGCTCAGCTTTGAGCTTTGGCAAGCCTGGCAGGTGGACTACGGTCCCAAGCCGCCGACGCCGGTCGCCGCTGGCCAAACGCCCGGCGCGGCGCCGACCGTCCCCGGCGGCCCGTCGTCTCCGGCCTCCGCCTCGTCGGTGGCCGGCGAGCTCCTCGGGGAAGGTCGGCGCATCAAAATCGCCACCGACGTGCTGAAGGTGGAAATCGACGGCAGCGGCGGCGACATCCGCCTGGCTGACCTGACCACTTACCCAGAGGAGAAAGACAAGCCGGAAGTGCCGGTGCGCCTGCTCAACGACCAGCCGGCCGCGCTGTTCATCTCCCAGTCCGGCTTCCTTGGCGCCGACGCGCCCAACCACACCAATAGCCTGTGGCAGGCGGCGGCGACCGAATACAAGCTGGGCCAGGGCCAGGACGAATTGCGCGTGCCGTTGACCTGGAGCAACGGCAAGGGCGTCACCGTCACCAAGACCTATGTCTTCAAGCGCGGCAGCTTCGTGGTCGAAATGGAGCAGCAGGTCGCCAACCAGTCGGATACGCCTTGGCAAGGGGCGCAATACACCCAGCTACAGCGCAAGCAGCCGGAGAAGAAAGTCGGCTCGGCGCTGTCCGCCAATTCTGCCGACCGCGCCTATGTCGGCGGCGTGCTGTACACCCCGACCGAGAAGTACGAGAAAATCTCCTTCGACGACATGAAGGACGCCGCGCTCAACAAGGACAGCAAAGACGGCTGGGTCGCCATGATCCAGCATTATTTCATGGCCGCATGGATTCCCGCCGCCGGCGAAGACCAGCATTTTTACACCAAGGCGTTGAACGACCAGCACTTCGTCATCGGCGCAGTGTCGCCGACGGTGGAAGTCGCCCCCGGCGCGACGCAAACCTTCAAGGCCCGCATGTGGGTTGGCCCGAAGCTGCAACGGGTGCTGGAGGGCGTCGCCCCCGGCCTGGAGCTGACCGAAGACTTCGGCAAGCTGACCATCTTCGCCAAGCCGGTGTTCTGGCTGATCGAACAGTTCCACAAAGTGTTCGACAACTGGGGCTGGGGCATCGTCTTCGCTACCTTGCTGATTAAGGCGGTGTTCTACAAGCTGTCCGAGTCCAGCTACCGTTCCATGGCAAACATGCGCAAGCTCCAGCCCAAGCTCCAGCAGCTGAAGGAGCGCCACGGCGAAGACAAGCAGGCGTTCAACCAGGCGATGATGGATCTGTACCGCAAGGAAAAGGTGAACCCGCTGGGCGGCTGTCTGCCGATTCTGGTGCAGATGCCGGTGTTCATCGCCTTGTACTGGGTGCTGTCGGAGGCGGTGGAACTGCGCCAGGCGCCGTTCATCTTCTGGCTGCAAGACCTCTCGGCGAAAGACCCCTACTTCATCCTGCCGGTGATTTACGGCGTGTCGATGTTCGTGCAGCAGCAGCTCAACCCGCAGCCGCAAGACCCGATGCAGGCGCAGGTGATGAAGTGGTTGCCGGTGATTTTCTCGTTCATGTTCGCCTTCTTCCCCTCCGGGCTGGTGCTGTACTGGGTGGTCAACAACCTGCTGTCGATCTTCCAGCAGGCGTACATCACCAAGCAAGTGGAAGGCCGCTCCGCCCTGTTCGTCAGAGGCGGCGGCGTGACGCCCCCGCCTGTGGACAAGGCCGACTGAAAACCGGCTGTTGCCGCAAAAAACCCAGCAAGCAGGCCGGAAGCGATTCCGGCCTGTTTTTTTATGCCTAGGAGTGACGCATGAAACTCTCGCTTATCGCCGCGCTCGCGGCCAACCGCTGCATCGGCGTCGGCAACCGGCTGCCCTGGCATTTGCCCGCCGACCTCAAACGCTTCCGGGCGCTGACCTGGGGCAAGCCGATGTTGATGGGCCGCAAGACCCACGAGTCCATCGGCCGTCCGTTGCCGGGGCGGCTCAACATCGTCCTCACCGCCCAGCCGGACTACCGCGCCGAGGGCTGCGCCGTCGCCCATACCCTGGAAGACGCCTTAAGCCTGGCCGGCGACGCCGAGGAATTGATGGTCATCGGCGGCGCGGCGCTGTACGAGCGCTGCCTGCCGCAAGCCGACCGGCTGTGCCTCACCTTGATCGGGCGGGACTTTGCCGGCGACACGTTTTTCCCGCCGCCGGCCTGGGACGAATGGCAGGAAGTGTCCAGCGAAACCGTCGCCGACGACCCGGCGGTGGATTTCACTTACCGGTTTGTCGTGCTGGATCGGCGGCGGTAGCCCGGACAGTCGGCAAGCATTGGCGGCGTCCGCCCGAACCGGCTTATTCCGGCCCGCTTGATTCCACCCACAAATCAGCCAGATGCAACGCCACCGCCTCGAACGGCGCGACCTCGGCAATGTCGCCGTCTTTGAACAAGCCGATCACCGTCCACAAACCGTCACGCAACGCGAACGCCTCCAAGCTGCGCCTGATGGGATCGACCAACCACAAAAACGCGACGCCATGGCGGGCATACACCGGCATTTTCTCAATCCGGTCAGTCCGCGCCGTGCTAGGCGACAGCACCTCGCAAACCCAATCCGGCGCCACTTCAAAGCGGTGTCCTTGCGGAACCTTAGGCAGGCGTTCCTTGCGCCAACCGGCGATGTCTGACACACAGACCTCGACATCGCGGACAAAGTGGACTTCCGGCTCGTCCAATATCCACCAGCCGCCCGGCCCGCC